>SVLL01000030.1 GCA_015067935.1 Oscillospiraceae bacterium
GTGTGAGTTAATAGCTACCTATTTCGCGGCAGGCAGTACAGAATTACGCGTTTACGTGTTACGCGAGGAACATAGGGCTATGCCCGCATATGAAGAACCCCCGGTTTTACCGGGGGGTTCCTTTTTTGCTTTAAGGAGTTTTATGCTCCTTTCTTTTACTAAATCTTTTGTATTTACTTTCTGTGGAGTGAGGTTGTGTCACACCTACAGAGAAGTGTCCGGCTTAACCTCACCGGTTTTCCAATAATAGAAATACTGTCCATTGAGAGCATCCTCAGAAAGTTTTCCTCTAAACGATATCCACTCTCTAATCTCAATATCCTCCTGATGTGGTACGGTTCCAATGTGAGCCAATTCGATATAGTATTGTTCCATAGAAAGGACAATTTCACCCGTGGTCATATCCAACATAATAAATTTCTTTTCGTCTGCCACAAACTGCAAATAGCCCTCTAATCTGGAAACAACAATCATATAACTGACATTTCCATAAGTAGATTCATAAAACAGTTGATGATTTGAGAAATCTCCAATTGCTGTTACATAAACCTTTGTCGGTTCAGATTCCTTGACAAAGAAAATGTGGGTATCTGTTTTCGTATAGGAACGGGAGTAAATCGGTTCATCACAGATCAAAATACATTCCTTCGTGGATTCTACGACCCAGTACAAGTGATCCACAAGGCACTCTGCCGGAGGAACCCAATTGGGCATTAGCTCAACATTTGGGAAAGGATAGGTGATAAACGCAGTACCATCCTCTGTATCAAAATCTGTTAGAACTGGCGGCAAATTAGGATTCGTTTCCGGTGGCACAGTAGGCTGTGTCGTGGGCGGCACTGTCGGCTGGGTTGTGGGTACGGTAGAGGCGGTGCTGCTGGAAGGCGGCACCACGCTGCTGCTTGGCGGGGGTGTGATACTGGATGGCGTGCTCGCCAAGCTCTGGTCATCGTCAGGCATAACCTGACACGCGGTCAGCAAGAGCAGCAGTGCCAAGACGATCGATAAGCTTTTTTTCATATACAATACCTCCTTAACGGTTAAAACTTAACAGTTTTTCCTCTGTCAATATATGTAACGAGTGAAAACGCCGTTTTTATACACCCAAAATAAAAATTTTGAAAAATTTTTCTATCTATTTACACTATACCTCGATTTTCCCAATTCGGCAAGGGGTGCTGCAGCAAAGTGTATCCAATCAAGCAGTGTGCTGTCCCATGAAAAATACAGGCAGATTTCTGCAATTTTGCGATAAAAACCGTTGTTTATATGTTGACTTTAGCACGCTGATGTGATAAAGTATCCACAGTCAACCAGAAGGAGGTAAAATCGTGGCACGAATTGAGACAAAATACTTGGATAACTTATATGCAGCACTCCTTTCTTTGGAAACAAAAGAGCAATGTGCTGCGTTTTTGGAGGATATTTGCACCATTCAGGAGCTGGAGGCTATTTCCCAGCGTCTGGAGGTGGCAAGACTTCTACATGAGGGCAAAAACTATGTGGACATCAACAAGATCACCGGTGCCAGCACCGCAACCATCTGCCGGGTCAGCAAGTGCCTGACCTATGGCGACGGGGGGTACGCCTCGGTGATCCGAAAAATGGAAGAAGCAGGTGATTGATATGATGCTGGATCAAAGAATTTTCCGCAATGAGGAAAAGGCGGTCTTTGCCCTGCGGAGCTTGTATTTGCAGTATGGCTACCGCCAGTTCAAAATGAGCAAATTTGAGGAATATGACCTCTACTCCAGAAACAAGGATTTTTTGGTTTCTGAGGGCGTCATCTCTTTTACGGATACAGACGGCAAGCTGCTTGCCCTGAAGCCGGATGTGACCCTGTCCATCATCAAAAACGCAAAAGAGCTGCCCGGTCAGGTGGACAAGTTCTTCTACAATGAAAATGTCTATCGCGTGGCAGGCGCATCCCGCTCCTATAAGGAAATTATGCAGACCGGTGTGGAGTGCTTGGGCGCGGTGACAACGGCGGAAAGATTGGAAGTTACCCATCTGGCGGCCAAGAGCCTTGCGCTCATTGGCGAGTCCTTCAAGCTGTGCATTGCCCACACCGGTTTGGTGCAGGCTTTGCTGGCGCAGTATGATATTTCGGAAAGCATCCGTCCCCAGATTTTTACTGCCATCAATGAGAAAAATGCTGAGTTGCTGAAGCAGGTCTGTGATGAGGAACAATTTGGAGCGTTGAAGGAATTGCTGGTTACATATAACATTCCCGATGCAGGAATCGATATGCTGTCTTGGATCGCAAGAACGCCGGAAGCCTTATCCGCGATGACGGAACTGAAGGAAGTAGTGGATGACCTGAAAGGAGAGTATAGCGGCAATTTGGTGCTGGATTTCTCCGTGGTCAGCGATGACGATTACTACAGCGGTATCGTGTTCAAGGGTTTTGTGGGCGGTATTGCCGAGCGCGTCCTCTCCGGCGGTCAGTACGACAAGCTGATGGAGAAAATGGGGAAAAAGGCTGCCGCTATCGGCTTTGCTGTGTATCTGGACACCTTGGAGCATTGCGACGAGCAGCCGGTACAGGAGGAAAAGCCGGTCATCAATGTGGCACTGCCCAAGGGGCGGCTGGGCGAGAAGGTCTACGCCATGTTTGAAGCCGCCGGCTTTGAGTGCCCGGCAATCAAGGAGAACAATCGAAAACTGATTTTTGACAACCCGGATGTAGGCATCCGATTCTTTTGGGTTAAGCCGTCCGATGTTTCCATCTATGTGGAGCGGGGCGCGGCTGACATCGGTGTTGCCGGCAAGGATATTTTGCTGGAATATGCGCCGGATGTATTTGAACTGCTAGACCTGAATATGGGCAAGTGCCGTATGGCGGTTGCCACCAAGAAGGATTTTGTGGATGACCCCGCGAAAACGCTGCGCGTGGCGACAAAATTCTCCAACATTGCAAAGAATTATTACAAGGAGCTTTGCCGGGATATCGACATCATCCACCTGAACGGCTCCATTGAGCTGGCACCCATTTTGGGTCTGAGCGATGTGATTGTGGACATTGTGGAAACCGGCAAGACCTTGCTGGAAAACGATCTGGAGCCGAGAGAAACCATCGTGCCTATCAGTGCGCGGTTGATTTCCAACAAGGCATCCTATAACTTCAAGACCGGGCGCATTGAGGAGATCAAACGCGCATTGGCGGAGCAGGTGGTGAAAAACGGATGATTAAAATTCTGAAATACGGCGCAATCGGCAAGGACGAGATTTTTGCCCGGAACGAGAGCGAGCTGGATGTATCGGATATTGTGTCGGAAATCATTGCAGATGTCCGTCAAAACGGCGATGCTGCGCTGATTGCCTATGCCAAAAAATTCGACAAAGCGGAGCTGAATAGCCTTGAAGTGAGTGAAGCGGAGATCGAGGAAGCGTTTCAGCTGGTTGAGCCGGAGTTTATCGGGATTTTGCAGGAAGCAGCGAAGAATATCCGCACTTTCCACGAAAAGCAGCTGCGTCAGGGATTTTCCATCCGGCAGGAGAATGGGGTGGTCATCGGACAAAAGATCACGCCCATCGAAAAGGCAGGTCTGTATGTCCCCGGCGGTACGGCTGCCTATCCGTCCACGGTGCTGATGGATTCCGTTCCGGCCAAAATTGCCGGCTGTAAGGAAATCTGCATTGCCACACCCCCGTCTGCAAACGGCAAAATCAACCCTGTCATTCTGGCAGCGGCCAAGATTGCCGGTGTGGACCGGATCTTTAAAATGGGCGGTGCGCAGGCAATCGCAGCGTTGGCTTACGGAACGGAAACCGTACCCAAGGTGGATAAAATCGTGGGTCCCGGCAATGCCTTTGTGGCAGAGGCCAAGCGGCAGGTGTTCGGACGGGTGTCCATAGATATGATTGCCGGTCCCAGCGAGATTTTGGTCATTGCTGACGGCAAGAGTAATCCTGCATATGTGGCCGCTGACCTGCTTTCACAGGCAGAGCACGACAAGATGGCCAGTGCCGTCTTGGTGACGGACAGCGAGGAGCTGGCACTTGCCGTTCAGTCGGAAATGGAAGAGCAGCTGTCCCGGCTGCCCCGGGAGGAAATTGCCCGTACTTCCATCGAAAACAACGGGAAAATCATCATTGCGGAGAATTTTGAGGATGTGCTGGCGGTTGCCAATGAGATTGCACCGGAGCATTTGGAGCTTTGTGTGGACAATCCCTTTGACTATCTGGATAAGATTCAAAACGCCGGCAGCATCTTTATGGGCCGGTATTGCCCTGAGGCATTGGGAGATTATTTTGCCGGCCCCAATCACACCCTTCCTACCTCCGGTACGGCAAGATTCTCTAGTCCCCTGAGCGTGGATGATTTTATCAAAAAGACCCAGTTCACCTACTATACCCAAGAGGCGCTGGCGGCAGTAGGGGAGAAGGTTGCCTTTTTTGCAGAAAAAGAGGGCCTCTCGGCCCACGCCCGCAGTGCGGTTATTCGGTTGGAGGAGAAAAAATGAGCAGATTTTTCAATCCCCGGTTGACTTCTCTGGAAGCCTACACCCCGGGGGAACAGCCCCGGGACCGGACATACATCAAGCTTAATACCAACGAATCGCCCTATCCGCCCTCCCGGGGTGTGCGCAGAGCGATGGATCGGCAGGCTCTTGATGATTTGCGGCTGTACTGCGATCCCAATGCCACAGTTCTCAAAGAAAAGCTGGCGAAGCTTTACGACAAAGAGCCGTCCCAGATTTTCGTAGCCAACGGCTCGGATGACATACTGAATTTCGCATTTCTGGCCTTTGGTGCCGAGGGTGTGCTGTTTCCCGATATTTCTTACGGCTTTTACGAGGTCTTTGCCAATCTGCATAGCCTGCCCTATGAGAAAATTCCGCTGCAGCAAGATTTTTCCATTGATGTAAAGCCCTATTGCGGACAGAAAAGAATGGTAGTTATTGCCAACCCCAATGCCCCCACGGGCATTGCGCTGCCCCTGCGGAAGATCCAGCAGATTCTGGAAGCAAATCCGGACAATGTGGTGCTGATTGACGAAGCCTATGTGGATTTCGGCGGTGAAAGCTGCGCAAAGCTCACAGAAAAATATCCCAATCTTCTGTGCGTGCAGACCTTTTCCAAATCCCGGAGTATGGCCGGTGCAAGGCTTGGCTTTGCCATCGGCAGTCCGGAATTGATTGCCGACTTGGAGACCATCAAGTATTCCACCAATCCCTACAATGTGAATGCCCTGACCCAAAAGGCCGGTGCAGCAGCGGTGGAGGATAACGGCTACTATATGCGCAATTGCCGAAAAATCATCAAGAGCCGTCTGTATACGAAAAAGGAGCTGGAAAAGCTGGGCTTTACGGTGCTTCCCTCCAAAGCCAATTTCCTCTTTGCCAAGAGCGATAAAATCGGTGGTATGGAGCTGTATCTGCGATTGAAGGAAAAGGGGATTCTGGTGCGGCATTTTGAGAAAAACCGTATTTGCGACTATAACCGTATTACCATCGGCAGCCAAAAGGAAATGGAAGCCTTTATCGCAGCCGTAGAAGAAATCTTAGGAGCGTGAAAGCTATGAGAATTGCAAAAATTGACCGCAAAACGGCGGAAACCGATATTTCTCTGTCCCTGAATCTGGATGGCAGCGGTGTGTGCAACATTGACACCGGCTGCGGCTTTATGGACCATATGCTTACCCTGTTTGCCCATCACGCAGGCTTTGATCTGGAGGTAAAATGCAAGGGTGACACTTATGTGGATTTCCACCACAGTGCCGAGGACATCGGCATTGTGCTGGGTGACGCGTTGGCGCAGGCGTTGGGAGAAAAGAAGGGAATTACTCGCTACGGCAGCTTCATTCTGCCTATGGACGAGGCATTGATTATGACTGCCATCGACATTTCCGGTCGTGGGCATCTATCCTACGGTCTGGAAATCCCTGCTCCGCGGGTGGGGCAGTTCGATACGGAGCTGGTGCAGGAGTTTTTCGTCAGCCTGACCCGTCGGGCAGGCATCACCCTGCACATCCGTCAGCTGGCAGGCTTTAATACGCACCATATTATTGAGGGTACTTTTAAATCCGTGGCCCGGAGCTTGGGTATCGCAGTAAAAATCGATCCCAACAAGGCGGATGCCATTCCCTCTACCAAAGGAGTTCTCTGATGATCGCAATTGTGGATTATGGTGTGGGCAATCTGTTTTCTTTGGTGTCCTCCTTCAAGGCCATTGGCGTGGAGGCGGTGATCACCGACGAGGAAGCGGTCATTGCAGCGGCGGATAAGCTGATTTTGCCCGGTGTGGGCGCGTTTGGCGATGCCCGTCGGAAATTGGCGGAAACCGGTATGGACAAGCTGGTTCTCCGGGAAGCCCAAAAAGGTAAGCCCATTATGGGAATCTGTCTTGGTATGCAGCTTCTTTTTGAAAAGAGTTTCGAGTATGGCACCCACGAGGGCCTCGGCTTACTCAAGGGTGAGGTGGTGACTATGGAAGGAACTGTTCCGCAGACCCACAAAATCCCTCACATCGGCTGGAACAGCCTGATTTTTAAGAAGGATAGCCCCTTATTCAGTAAAATTAAGGATGGGGACTATGTCTATTTCGTCCATTCCTATTATGTAAAAAATTGCGAGGATTCTCTCTTGGCGATCACCGAGTACGGTGCGGAATTAACTGCGGCCGTAGCTAAGGATAACATCTACGGCTGTCAGTTCCACCCGGAAAAAAGCGGAGAAGTGGGGCTGAATATCTTGAGGGGGTTTGCGGCGTTATGATTCTGTTTCCTGCAATCGATTTGTATGAGGGCAAAGCCGTCCGACTTTTCAAGGGCGACTACGCCCAGATGACGGTTTATAGCCACGATCCTCTCCAAATTGCCCGGGATTTTGAAGCGGCCGGAGCTGCTTGGGTGCATCTGGTGGATCTGGAGGGCGCAAAGGACGGCACGACCCCAAATCTGAATGTGGTCAGGCAAATTGCCAACGAAACCACCCTTTCTGCCGAAATCGGCGGCGGCATCCGGAATATGGAAACGGTACGCACCTATCTGGAAAACGGTGTGGACCGGGTGATTCTGGGTACTGCTGCGGTCAACGACGAGGCATTTTTGAAAGAGGCCATTGCCGCTTATGGCAGCCGCATTGCGGTGGGCGTGGATGTGAAGGATGGCTTCGTGGCCATCAAGGGCTGGACGGAGAACAGTGCATACAGCTGCTTTGATTTCTGCCGGAAAATGGTGGATTTGGGCGTGCAGTATCTTATTTGCACCGATATTTCCAAGGACGGCGCCATGCAGGGTACCAACCGGGAACTGTACCGGGAACTTTCAGAGACATTCCCCGTCAATATTACCGCGTCCGGCGGTGTTTCCTCCTTGGAAGATATTCAGGCCTTGCGGAAGCTTAACTTATACGGTGCCATTGTAGGCAAGGCATACTACAGCGGTGCGATCACCCTGAAAGATGCACTGGAGGCAGCAAAATGATTACAAAAAGAATCATCCCCTGCCTGGATGTGCGAAACGGCAGGGTAGTAAAAGGTACAAATTTTGAAAATGTCAGCGATGTTTCCTCTCCCGTGGAGCTGGGGAAATACTATAGCAGGTCTGGTGCGGATGAGCTGGTTTTTTACGATATTACTGCTTCCAACGACGGCAGAAAGCTTTTTACCGACATCCTGACCCAAGTGGCAGAGAATATTTTCATTCCCCTGACGGTGGGTGGCGGCATCAACACGGTGGCGGATTTTGACCGGGTCTTAAAATGCGGTGCGGACAAAGTCAGCGTCAATTCCGGTGCCATCCGCAACCCTGACCTGATTTCTCAGGCGGCAGAAAAGTACGGCAATCAATGCGTGGTGCTTTCGGCAGACATTAAGCGCGTAGACGGTCAGTTCCGCATCTTTGCCAAGGGCGGCCGGGAGGATACGGGAATGGAGGCCATTACTTGGATCAAGCGGTGCGTGGCTAACGGCGCCGGGGAAGTGGTGGTCAATTCCATCGATACCGACGGCGTCCGCGGCGGCTTTGATCTGGAACTGCTGAAGCAGGTGTGTGATGCGGTCAATGTGCCGGTGATCGCCTCCGGCGGTGCCGGCTGCGAGGAGGATTTTATCAAGCTTTTCAGAGAAATACCCACCATTGATGCAGGCTTGGCGGCATCGATTTTCCACTTTGGTCAGGTAAAAATCTCCCACCTGAAGGAAACATTAAAAGAAAACGGCATACCCGTTAGAATTTGAGAGGTACGAAAAAATGGTAAACATTGAGGAATTGAAATTTGACAGCAACGGGCTGATTCCTGCCATCGTGGTGGACGCTCATTCGAAAAAGGTGCTGACCCTTGCCTATATGAACAAAGAAAGCCTTGCCGTTTCTATGGAAAAGGAGCTGACCTGCTTCTACAGCCGTTCCCGACAGGAGCTGTGGCTGAAAGGGGAGACCAGCGGCAATTACCAGCACATTGTGTCCATTACTGCCGATTGCGACAAGGACGCGTTGGTGGTGATGGTGGAAAAGGACGGTCCTGCCTGCCATCTGGGTACGGATTCCTGCTTCAATGATGCGGTGTTTCAGAGTGAGGAACGCCACGAATTTGCCATTGATGGGCTGTATGACCTGCTGGTAGGCCGCAAGGAAACCCTGCCTGAGGGTTCATACACCACCTATCTGTTCCAGAAGGGCATCGACAAGATTCTGAAAAAAGTCGGTGAGGAGTGCACCGAGGTCATCATCGGCGGCAAGGCCGGTGACAAGGCCGAGACCGTCTACGAAATCGCAGACCTTACCTACCATGTGATGGTGCTGATGGTTCAGATGGGAATCACAATGGAGGATGTGCGCAAGGAGCTGGCCTCCCGGCACATCATTGACCACAAGGTCAAGCAGGAGAAAATGCAGTAAAAAATTGCGGACACCGAAAGGTGTCCGCAATTTCTGCTTATTTGCCCAGTTCTTTGTTCTTGCTGTAGGCGGCAACCACACATTCCATTGCCGCCGAGCGGAATGCCTTGTCCTCCAACACCCGGATACCGGCAATGGTGCTTCCGCCGGGGGAGCAGACCGCATCCTTCAGTGCGCCGGGGTGTTCACCGGAAGTGAGGAACATCTTTGCTGCACCTTCCATCGTAGCGGCGGCATAGGTCATTGCCTTGTCCCGGGGCAGACCGCAGGCCACAGCTCCGTCTGCCAGAGCCTCAATCATCAGGTACATATAGGCAGGGCCGCTGCCGGACAGGGCACTTGCCACATCAATGAGATTCTCCTGCAGAGCATCCACAATGCCGCAATGGCGCATATCTTCCAGCCAATCGGACAGAATATCATCGCTTACCAGCTCGTTGCGGCAGTACATAATCACGCCCTTGCCCACTGCGGTGGGGGTGTTGGGCATAATGCGGATGATGGGCAGCTTGCTGCCGACCAGTTCCTCAATTCTGGCAATTTCCACACCGGCAGCCATGGAGATCAGCAGCGGCTTTTTTTCAGCCAGCAGGCTCTGCAGAGGCGCAAGGCAGGATGCCATAATATGGGGCTTGACGGCAAGGAAAATCCGGTCGCAATTCTTTACCAGATTCTCGTTGTCTGTGTGGGTAATGCCCAATTCCTTGGCAAATTCCTTGGACTTTTCAGAAAAATCTGCAACGGCAATATCCGTGGTGGACTTATGCAGTGCCCGTACCAAAGCGGAACCCATATTGCCGCAGCCAATAAAACCGTATTTCATAGTATCCTCCTTACCGGATGTGTCCGGTGCCGTGAATGACATATTTGTAGGTGGTCAGCTCCCGAAGGCCCATAGGGCCGCGGGCGTGGAGCTTTTGGGTGGAAATACCCATCTCACAGCCCAAGCCAAACTCGCCGCCGTCGGTGAATCGGGTGGATGCGTTTACATAGACCGCTGCACTGTCCACGCAGGCGGTGAAAATGGCTTCTGCATCCTTGTCCCGTGTAACAATGGCTTCGCTGTGACCGGTGGAGTGCTCAGCAATGTGCCGGACGGCTTCCTGCACATCCTCCACGCACTTGACGGCAAGAATATAGTCCAAAAATTCCGTGTCAAAATCCGTATCGCTTGCCGGTGTGCCGGGGATGATGGCGGCAGCTTCCGGATCAAGCCGCAGCTCCACTTGGGGGATCGTTTCCCGGAGCTTAGGCAGGAATTCCCGGGCGATTGCCCGGTCAACCAGCAGCACTTCCTCCGCGTTGCACACGCTGGGGCGGCTGGTTTTTGCATTTTTGATAATTTTAAGTGCCATATCCTGATCGGCACTTTTCTCCACATACACATGGCAGATGCCGGTGCCGGTGGCGATGCAGGGGACGGTTGCGGTGCGCACGCAGGCATTGATGAGGCCCGCACCGCCCCGGGGAATCAACAAGTCCACATAGCCGTTGGCGGTCATCAAGGCGGTTGCGCTGTCACGGGAAATGTCCTGCACCAGATTGATGGCATTTTCCGGGATTCCTACCTGCTGAAGTCCGGCACGCAAGGCGTTCACGATGGCATTGGCACTCCGGAAAGCCTCTTTTCCGCCCCGCAGCACGCACACATTGCCGCTTTTCAGGGCAAGAGCGGCAGCATCGCTGGTCACATTGGGTCGGCTTTCGTAGATGATGGCGATCACGCCCATAGGAACGGATACCTTCTGAATCAAAAGTCCGTCAGAACGGGTGTGCTCCTCCAGCAGAAGACCCACCGGATCGGGCAGCTGAGCCACCTCGCGGATGCCCTTGGCCATTCCTTCAATGCGCTCAGCCGTCAGGCGCAGACGGTCCAGCATGACGGTGGAGATACTGTCCTTTGCAGCCTCCAAATCCAGCGCATTGGCAGCCAAGATAGCATCGGAAGATGCAACCAACGCATCTGCCATAGCCTGCAGCGCGGCATTTTTCTGCTGCTCCGTCAGCCGGGAAATGTCCGCTTTAACGGCTTTTGCATTTTTCAACATTTCCATCATACTGTTTTCCTCCCAAAGCGGGTGCCCACAGCCTTGCCGTCCAGAATATCATAGAGATTTTCGGGGCGGTTGCCGTTGGCAATGACCATTTCACAGCCGCAATCCAGACAGATTTCCGCAGCGTGAAGTTTGGTGACCATACCGCCGGTACCTAGCGTTGTGGAGCTGACACCGGCAAGGGACAAAATACTTTCGTCGATCTTATCCACCTGCTGCAGCAGAACGGCATTTGCATCCTTATGGGGGTCGGCGGTATACAGACCGTCAATGTCGCTGAGCAGAATCAGAAGATCTGCCCTGACACTCTGGGCTACAATGGCACCGAGAGTATCGTTGTCACCGATGACGATCTCGTCGGTGGCGATGGTGTCGTTCTCATTGATAATGGGCAGCGTGCCCAGCTCCAGCAGCCGGTTCAGAGTATTGATGAAATTTCCCCGGCGTTTTTCGTTTACCGTATCGTCTTTGGTAATCAGCAGCTGGGCAACGGTGTGATGGTATTCACCGAAAAGTTTGTCATAGGTATACATCAGCTCGCACTGACCCACTGCTGCAGCGGCCTGCTTGGAGGGAATATCTGCCGGCTTCTGACGCATACCCAGCTTGCCCACGCCCATACCAATGGCACCGGAGGAGACCAGAATCACCTCGTGACCGGCATTTTTAATGTCGCTCATAATTTTGCACAGCGTTTCCACCCGGCGGATATGTAAATGCCCGGAAGGATGGGTCAGGGTGGAAGTGCCGATTTTCACAACAATACGCATAGTTGCCTCCAAAGAGTATATTTCCAAAACATTATTTTGAGTATGCTATAATGTAATATAATATACCTTTTGCGTTCTGTTGTAAAGGGGAAAAACAGAAAAACCCCATTATTCCGGGGAAAACGGAATAATGGGGGATTCTTTAAATTTAGAGATTAGACAGCCTCAGTTTCCTCAACAGCTTCAGCAGCGTTCATCTCAGCGATGGCGGCATCCAGCTCTTCCTCGGAGAAGAAAGCAGCGGAGTACAGACCCACGAAGATGTTGCTGAACAGCAGCAGAGCCAGAACCAGCACGGCCAGAGCCAGGCTGAAGAGAATACCCAGAACGGGAATTGCAGACAGGCCCAACAGAATACCCATAGCAACGCCGGGAGCAATGACAAAGACAATATCAGCCAGCCACATGTGCAGCTTCTTGCCGTTGGTCAGCTTCATGGACAGCTTCAGAGCATCAAATGCGCTGATCTCGGGACGAGTCATCACGATGTAAGGAACAAAGCGGTAGGAGTAAGCCTTCACAGTGCCGTAGATGGGTACGGCAGACCAGATCAGGGTCCACAGGTCCTTCCAAGCCATTGCACCGGCGGTCTTGATGGCGTCCTTATTGAATGCGGCAAACAGCTGCTTGGAGTTGACTTCCTTGCCCTTCAGGCCATCCATATACAGTTTCACAGAACCGCAAGCGAACAGATAGCCGATTGCAATGCTCAGGAAGGGGATGGTGGCGGTTGCAAAGGAAGCAACGATGGTCAGGATGCCCATCAGCAGGGACAGACCCCACAGCATCATGGGCTTCTTGGCCAGAACGCCAAGGGCAGCTTTGTAGTTGTTCATAAACATAACATATTACCTCTTTCTTTCTTTTTAGGCTTAGCCTAAGGGAAATTTTAACATATTATGAACAAAATGTCAACACAAAGGGGAGAAAGTTATTTACCGCCCCCAATTTGGGAGCGGTAGAAGCTTACATATTTCCCTTGATGGCTGTGATCAGAATATCGCCTGCCACTACCCGGTCTTCGGCAGCAAAGCCGTCGGAAAAATTGTCCGAGTACAGCACTTGAGCATTAGGGGGGAATTCGTCATCACCCTCCCAAACCAGAAGCTGCATCCGGTAGCTGTCAAGAAAATCGAACTGATAGCCGGCATCCCCGTGCTTAAGGGGGATGGCACCCATCTTTTCGCAGGCGGTGCGGAAAGCGGCAATTCTTGTGCCGAAGGTGAAGGCGGCCCGGGTCAGCACCCGCCCAGTGTAGGGGGTGATGTACAGCTCACCCCAAGGCATTTCCCGGAAGGTGAGCCAGCTGCCCTTGTCAGCAACTGCCTTGCCCTCCAGAAGATACCGCAACAGGAAGGTCTGGGTGGGGAGCGGTGGAAGCTTGCCGCCGTCCAACGCCCGAATAGTGTAGTCGGGATGGGCAATGGCGTAATCCCGGCCAAGAAGGTTTACATAAAATTCTTTGCCGTCCCATTTGATACCGGTGCGGGTCACGGCATAAGCCGGGTTCAAATCCCGGAATAGGTTTTCATAGTAGGAAAAAGGTACTTCTTCCTTGTGATTCTCAATTTGCATAGTCTCTCTCCTGACAAATTATTCCTGCTTGCTGCTGGGGAACAGACTTGCATCCGTATGGGGAATGAAGCAGGCAGCGACGAAGGAATCCATATAGCCCGGGTAAGTGGAAAGCTCCAGATAGGTCATATTGGCACCGACTTCTGCGCATTTTTGGATGGCCTGATCGCTGATGACCATAGCATAGGCACCGGTAAGCGACGAATTGCCGATGTAGCTGAACTTCTCCAGCTCCACATCCGGCAGCATACCGATGTTCACCGCGTTTTTCATATTGATACCCGAGCCGATGCCGCCGGCTACATATACATGGTCGATTGCGTCCACCGTCATATCCACAGATTGGAGCAGGGTGTCGATGGCGGAGAAAATCGCGCCCTTGGCCCGGATGAAGTTGTCAATGTCCACCTCGTTGATGGATACCTCACGGCCTGTTTCGGTTTCCTCAGGGAAGGCCAGAATGTAACGACCCATCCCGTGCTGATCCCGTCCGACTCGCTTGCCATCCCGGACAAACAGCCCCTTGGCATTAATGATGCCACAGCGGTACAGCTCGGAAATAATGTCAATAATACCGCTGCCGCAGATGCCTACGCATTTTTGATCCGCATTGCCCACAATGGTGAGCGTGGGTTCCATGGTTTCCTTGTCGATCACGCAGGCTTCTACGGCACCGTCGGTTGCACGCATACCGCAGGAAATGTCGCCGCCTTCAAAGGCAGGACCGGCAGAGCAGGCGCAGGACATCAGAAAATCCCGGTTGCCGAAAACGATTTCGCCGTTGGTGCCCAAATCGATGAACAAGCTCATTTCGTCCTTGTCCCAAATCAGGCTTGCCAGCGTGCCGGCGGTGATGTCACCGCCCACATAGGAGCCGATGTTGGGTGCGATCACAACGGGTGCAAGGGGATTGGCAGGCAGCTTCAAATCTCCTGCCAGCAAACCCTCCCAACCGAAGAAGCTGGGAATGTAGGGGTCCATCCGCACCGGGTCCGCATCCACACCCACCAGCAGGTGATTCATCGTGGTATTGGCACCGACGCTCAGCCGCAGAATACTCTCGGGAACGATCTTTGCACTGCGGCACAGATTGCGGATGATAGGATTCAGGGTTTCGTCCAGAATGGCCTTTTGCAGCTTTTCCCGTCCGCCGGGACGGCTCTGCTGAATGATCCGGTTGATGACATCCGCACCGTAGCGGATCTGTCCGTTACCGGAAGAACCCTTGGCGAGGATTTTGCCGCTTTCCAAGTCTACCAGTACCATCGTGACAGTGGTGGTGCCGATGTCAATGGCGCAGCCCACCAGCGTGGTATCCTTGGGGTCGCAGATTTCCATCACACGGAAGGTACTGCCGTCCGGCAGACCCTTGACCGCAATTGTGAAATCAAATTCCCGGAGAACCCGTGCCAGCTTGACCATCACACAATAAGGAATTTCCACTTTCTCAACACCGAAAGCTTCCTGCACTGCCCATGTCAGCCGCTCAATGTCCGGCATTGTGTCGTCTTCGCAGGGGGCGGACATCGTCAGCACAGTACAGCAGTAATTGTTTTCAAAAACGATGCCGCTTTCCCGCAATTCCTTCTGCGCGGTCTCAAAAATAGCAATTTCCTGAGGACTGCTCAGGTCAGCGGTCTTCATCCGGGATTGGTAGGCGGAGGCAATATCCGGCACCAGTACGGTGCAGTCGCCGACGATCTTGCAGTTGCAGCTCAGCCGCCAGCCTGCAGCAAATTCCTCTTGGGAAATGTGTCGGGAGGGGAGGGTGTCCAAATTGCCTTCCAGCAGCTGCACCCGGCATTTGCCGCAGGAGCCGTTGCCGGAGCAGGGGGCATCGATGGCCACATTGGCCCGGCGGGCAAGCTCCAGCAGATTGTCACCGATATTGGCCTCGATTTCCACGGTGCCTGCGCCTTCTAACTGAAAAATGACCTTTGCCATTGCAAAAACCTCACTTTTTTCGCATTTTCCTTATTATAGCACAGAAAGTCAAGGTAAGCAACCAATATAAAATCATACTGTAGGGGCAAAAAAAGTGCGCTGCCGGGAAGGCAGCGCACCGGATTATGAAATTATTTGCACAGCTCCTTGGCGGTAGCGACAATGTTCTCCGCAGACAGACCGAACTGCTTCAGCAGAGCAGCAGCAGGACCGGAGTGACCGAACTCATCGTTCACACCGATACGGCGCATCACGGTGGGGCACTTCTCGGACAACACAGCGGCCACGGCTTCGCCCAGACCGCCGATGACGGAATGCTCCTCGCAGGTGATGACCTTGCCGCACTTCTTTGCAGCCTCGATCACCAGCTCCTCGTCCAGAGGCTTGATGGTAGCCATATTGATGACCATTGCGTTGATGCCGGCCTCTGCCAGCATTTCGCCGGCCTGAATGGCTTCGTAAACCAGCAGACCGTTGGCAATGATCGCCACATCGGTGCCGTCACGCAGGATCTCACCCTTGCCGATCCGGAAGTTGAAGCCTTCCTCATGGAACTGGGGGATCGCCAGACGGCCGAAGCGCAGGTAAACGGGGCCTTCCATCTCATAAGCAGCCTTGACGGCGGCCTCTGCTTCCACGCCATCAGCGGGGCAGATGACGGTCATACCGGGGATGGAACGCATCAGGGCGAAGTCTTCGCAGCACTGATGGCTTGCGCCGTCCTCACCGACGGAGATACCGCCGTGGGTAGCACCGATCTTCACATTCAGGTGGGGGTAGCCGATGGAGTTACGCACCTGCTCAAAGGCACGGCCGGCGGCGAACATTGCGAAGCTGGATGCAAAGGGCACCAGACCGGTGGTGGAAAGACCGGCTGCCATACAGATCATATTGCCTTCTGCGATGCCGCAGTCAAAGAAACGGTCGGGGAATGCCTTCTTGAAAACACCGGTCTTGGTGGCACCTGCCAGGTCGGCATCCAGAACCACCAGATTCTCGTGTTCTGCGCCCAGCTTTGCCAGAGCGGCACCGTAGGCATCACGGGTTGCTACTTTTTTCACTTCTGCCATCTTAGTTGCCCTCCAGTTCAGAAAGAATTGCCTTCAGCTCGGTCATTGCGACTTCGTATTCAGCATCGTTGGGAGCCTTGCCGTGCCAGCCGGCATCGTTTTCCATGTAAGAAACATCCTTGCCCTTGACGGTTTGCATCACAATGGCGGTGGGCTGACCCTTGGTCTTCTTAGCCTGTGCCAGTGCCTTTTCAATGGCATCAAAATCGTGGCCGTCAATGGCAATGGTGTGGAAGCCGAAGGCTACCAGCTTATCGAAGATGGGGTAAGGACTCATAACATCGGCAATATTGCCGTCGATCTGCAGACCGTTGTTGTCCACGATGACCACCAGATTGTCCAGCTTATAGTGGGCAGCTGCCATGCAGGCCTCCCAAACCTGGCCTTCCTGGATTTCGCCGTCGCCCAGCAGGGTGTAAACACGGAAATCCTTGTTTTGCTTCTTTGCGCCCAGTGCCATACCAACGGCAACGGAGATGCCCTGACCCAGAGAGCCGGTGGACATATCCACACCGGGAACGGTGTTCATATTGGGGTGACCCTGCAGATAGCTGTCGATGTGGCGCAGAGTGGGCAGATCTTCCACGGGGAAAAAGCCACGGTGTGCCAGAGCAGCATACAAACCGGGAGCGGTGTGTCCCTTGGAAAGCACAAAGCGGTCACGGTCAGGGTTCTTGGGGTTTTTGGGATCAATGTTCAGCTCCTTGAAGTACAGATAGGTGAACATTTCTGTGGCAGACAGGCTGCCGCCGGGGTGACCGGCCTTGGCACCGTGTGTGGACTCAATGATCCCCATACGGACCTTTGCTGCAAGAATCTGCAGCTGCTTCTTTTCACTTGCGGTCATGAATTTGCCTCCTAAATATTATGTGTTTGCTTGCATATGATTTCTGATTGCATCAAATGTTTCGTCGCTGATCACATGCTCAATCCGGCAGGCATCCTTGGATGCAGTGTCCCGGCTGACGCCCAATGCGATCAACATTTGGGTAAGAATGGTGTGGCGGTCAAGAATCTTTTCTGCTACAGCAAGACCTTTTTCCGTCAAATGGATGTAGCCTTCTTTCTCCACGGTGATGAAATCACCCTTTTTCAGCAGACTGACGGCTCTGGAGATGCTGGGCTTGGAATAACCCATATGCTCGCAAATATCCACAGAGCGAACCTGTGCGTTTTTTTCGGAAAGGATCAGGATGGTTTCCAGATACATTTCACCAGATTCCTGCAGTGTCATATGCCACCTCCTCACATTGCTGTCTATAGCATATCACGAAAGGCAAAATTTTGCAAGCATCGCACAAAAAAATAAAAAAGTCGTTGCAAGAATTGTAAAATGTGTTATACTGAGTGTATGCGATGGCTAAACCATCATAAAAAACGGAGGTAATAAATATGTCTAACAAATACGCAGGTACCCAGACCGAGAAAAACCTGATGGCAGCTTTTTCCGGTGAGTCCGAGGCAAGAAACAAGTATACCTATTTCGCATCCAAGGCCAAGAAGGAAGGCTACGAACAGATCGCTGCGCTGTTCCAGAAGACCGCCGACAACGAAAAGGAGCACGCCAAGCTGTGGTTCAAGGAGCTCAACGGCATTGGCGATACCGCTGAGAATCTGGCTGCCGCTGCCGCCGGTGAGAACTACGAGTGGACCGATATGTATGCCGGTTTTGCAGAAACTGCCGAAAAGGAAGGCTTCCCCGAGCTGGCTGCCAAGTTCCGTATGGTTGCTGCCATTGAGAAGTCTCACGAGGAGCGTTATCGCGCTCTGCTGAAGAATGTGGAAACCGCTGAGGTCTTTGCGAAGAGCGAGGTCAAGGTTTGGGAATGCCGCAACTGCGGTCATCTGGTGGTTGGCACCAAGGCTCCCGAAATCTGCCCCACCTGCGCACATCCCCAGAGCTACTTCGAAGTCCACGCAGAAAACTATTAAGTTTCAGTGGCGGTGCCTGCGTGCAGGCACCGCCAAAATTTTTTATGAAAGAGTGTCCATAATCGATGTTCTCAATCGTTATAAGTAAAAGGTGGCGATTGTGCAATATTGGCCGTATATGGTATTATAGAAGCACCTGCCCAGGAGGATAGAAAGATGTTCATATACATACAAATGCTGGACACTCCGGAAGAAAAGTCGAAATTTGAAACAATTTATATACAAAACAGAGAATTGCTCTTTCGGATTGCCTATGACATTCTGCATCACCGGCAGGATGCAGAGGATGCGGTGCATCAGGCATTTGTGAAGCTGGCGGAAAATATGAAGAAAATCGGTGAGCCTGAGGATCCGGCAACCCGTGGCTACATCGTCACCATCGTGGAAAACAAGGCTATTGATATTTACAGACGAAAGCAATCTTCCAATCACCTGGAATATGTGGACGAGATGATGGGTGTTCAGGTGCCCTACAGCGGTGACGACGCTTTGGCAGAGTGTATCTTAATGCTGCCTCAGCGGCAGCAGCTTGTGATTATTATGAAGTACAGCTATGGTTACAACCTCCACGAAATTGCCCGGATGCTGAGAATCACATATCCAAATGCGCAAAAGTTGGACCAACGGGCAAAAACAAAACTGAGGGAATTATGCAAAGAGAAGGGGATTGAATGGTAACACGATCCAGACTCAAAAAGGCCGCCCCGGAAGCAATCAATGCAAAACTGGTATTTTGGGATGGAATGGAAACCAGACCGCACAGATTCTCTAAAAAATTTGAGAAAAAAATGAGAAAGCTGGTATGGAGAGCCGAGCATCCGGTATTGTATAAGGTGCTTCGCTATGGAGTGCCGGTGGCGTTGGTACTTGCCGTTTTGTGGGGGTTGCTGCCATTTTTTAGCGTGCAAAACGAGCCGCCTGCAGTGCAGCCGCAAATAAGCTATGCATATTCTCTGCCTGCCCAGCCGCAGGGATATCTTCCTCTAAAAACACTGGAACGGGAGGAGAGCAAAACGGTTCTCTATCTCAACGAGGAAGGACACCTGCTGCATTTTTCCTACGAGCGCGCCAAAGGCACAGGTGCATTGTTCGACAATATGGATGCCTATACCGAAGAGCAGGTGTTTGTCGGTCCGTATGAGGGAGTATTCTATACGACGGGAAACGGGGACAGCAATGTGCTGATATGGCACGACGGAAAAATGCTGCTTCGCATTATGGGACATTTTAATATGCAGCAGCTGATTGCCTTGGCTGAAAGCATCCAATCTCAGGAAATACCGCAATAAAAGACAAAACCACCGCTCCGATCGGAGCGGTGGTTTTTGCTGTACCCAGCGGAGGGACGCAGCATTATTCTATTCCGGTGCGCGTTACTTTAAGGGAAAAGCTTCCCAAACCCATTGAAGCACTTTCCCCGTAGGTGACACTCAAATGGATTTGATATTTGTATGCGGAATTCTTTACAAAGCTGTATTCCTTGTCGATCATTGCTTTGCCGCGCCGCAGCAGATTTTCCGGTCCGCTGTCACCCACGATGTTCTGATAGCTGTGGTACACAGTTGCGTTTACCTTCTGAATCTGCTGATAATAGGGTAAGCCGTCAAAGGAGTTTGTGACTTGGAAGCCGTAACTTTTGGCATAGTCTTCCAATTCCTTATAAATGGCTTCCAGATCAAATTCGTGCTCACCTGCATAGTACAATTTTTTCTGCAAACCGCAGGTTTTGCATTTTTTATCCACCTTTTTGGCAAAGTGCTTACCGGTACCTGTTTCGGAAAGAATCTCATAATCGTGGTCTGCCTTTTCACCGATGGTGTGGCAACGGCTGCAGATACCTTCCTTTTGGCAGGTGGCACCGGTCCACTTGTGACCCAGTGCGGATACTTTACGCTCCTGACTTGCTTCGCAGTGGCTGCAGGTCACCTTCTTTGTGCCGCTTGCGGTGCAGGTGGCGGCGGTTAAGGTTTCCGATTTGCTGAAATCGTGCGCCTTTAAGCTGTATGTACAGCTTTGCGTGTGACCGCACAAGGTGCAGGTGTCAAGTCCTTCTCCGGGATCCGTGCAAGTGGCTTCCCGGATCACAGTATTTTCAAACTGATGGGCAGTGTTGGTGGGAATGGCTTCTGTCACACCCTCGGCATGGCACACAGCGCATCGGCCGATACATTCGCCCTGCTGTGTGCAGGTAGGCAGCTTGGTGACGGTGGCGTTTTCCAAAGTGTGGGGCAGCTTGGGCAGAATGGTTTGCTTGGTCTGTCCACAGCTTTGGCAGGTGGCAACGGTGTATCCCTCCTGGGCGCAGGTGACGGCCACCTCTACCACGCTCTCCCCAAAGCAATGGGGGATGACGGGTATTTCTTCCGTGTAGCTGTCACCGCAATGGGTACAAGTGAATGTTTCCGTACCTTCCTGCGTGCAGGTGGCGGCAAGGGTGATCGAACTGCTGTACTCGTGAATACATTCTGTATCACAAGCAGCAAGGACCAGACACAGAAGCGCAATAATGAGTATGCATTTTACATATTTCATATAGCTTACCTCCAATCGTTGTGTCGCAAACGCAACAAGTTGGTGCGTATTCTGTCTGAGCGGCAGCGTTTACCGTAATCATACACCGACCCAGAGCAAATTGCCTTTGAGTTCAGGGCGGACATCTTTGGACCAAGTGGCGTTATTGGCAGGGTAGTAGACGGTTGCAGTAACATTTGTAAAGGCCAGATTGTTCATGCCCCACATCAAGAACAATGCAGAGCTGCAGAATGCCATTACTTACGCTAAGGAATATGTTTCCGCAGGCACTGCCAATATGATCCCTCTGCGTGTGGGCGAGGCTACGCAGACCATTGATACCGAGCGTGCAGCCGTCAAGCTGTACTGGGAAGCTTATGAGACCATCGGCTGCCCCGCTATCAACACTTGGGATGATCTGATCGATGTTCTGAAGCAGATGAAGGAAGTCTATCCTGAAAATGACAAGGGTGACCCAACTTACGGTGCCCGCCTGTTCGCCAATGACGGTTCTTACTTCTACTCCATCTACAACTGGTATGTTGTTAACGGTGTGGATGTAAACGACCTGCCTTACTTCGTTGAGTGCAACGCTGTTACCGAGTCTTTTGATTACATTTTGGATGATGACAGCCTGTATAAGGAAGGCCTGAAGTTCTTCAACAAGATGTACCGTGAAGGTCTGGTGGATCCCGACTCCATGACCAGCACCCGTGCACAGCAGCAGGCTATGGTTACTGCCGGTGCTGCTCTGGCCGGCTGGGCCGGTGCTCCCGGTTGGGAACAGTACGGCTACTACCCCGTATATATCGGCGAGAGCGTTTCCCTGCGTAATGAGACCGGTTATCCCTTCGGCTCCAGCGGCTATCTGGCTATCAGTGCCGCAACCGAGAATGTGGAAGCCTGCCTGAAGCTGCTGGATATGTTCGCCAATCCCGACGATCTCATCACCATCAGCTGCGGACCTAAGGGTGAGCTGTGGGATGTGGATGACAGCGGCAAGGGCTATGTCACAGATAAGGGCTACCGTTACTGGACTCACGGCGACACGGTTAAGATCAAGGGTGAAGAATTCGTTCTGTTCAATACCCAGTATCTTCTGAACACCGGTGCAATGACCTCCTATGGTATTCCGTGGTCCGTGGGCGGTTGCTGGGAGCTGGTTGAATACAACGCTTCCACCGACCTGTTTGCGTCTTGGAAGGAAACCTATCCCGGCTACAGCGGCTTCCGTGAAATGCTGCTGGATAAGGACCAGTTCGTCAATGAACCCTTCCATGCCAATGCTTCTCAGTTTGCTGCAGAAACTGACGATGCCCGTAAGCTGATTATGAATGCTGCCAAGGCAGAAATCGTCACTGCCAGCTGGAAGATGATCTACGCCAAGACCGATGCTGAGTTTGAGCAGCTGTGGGATGCTGCCGTCGCCAAGTGCGAGGAAGCCGGTATCAAGGCTGTTTACGAGTGGCGCGTTGCTGAACTGGAAAAGGCAATGACCACCCGCGATGAATTCCTGAAGTAACTTTTTCATTGATACACTCCTTTCAAACGGATATGGGCTCCCCGGAAACGGGGAGCCCATATTCTTTGCAAAACCGAACAAAACTAGAATTCGTTCTATAGGGTGGAATTATTGATATTTACATATATCCTCCAAAAAAAGTACAATATACATAGGATTTTATATGCACTTTGGCAATGTGTTTATAAATTCGTAATTTTACAGACGACAAGTGCGTCTGGCAGAATGAATAACAAGAAAGGGGAATAATTATGAAAACCAATCAGAAAATGTGGACCCGTATGCTGAGTATGGTTCTGACCGTATGTATGCTGCTGGGCCTTGTGGCGGTGCCTGTGGCATTTGCCGAGGAAGTGCAGACGGAGGAAACCACTGCCCTGAGCACTCCCATTTACACCAACGCCATGGATGTGGCCTCCGAAGGTAGTCCGTGGTATCCCACCGACTGGGCAAGATCTGCCAAGGCACAGTTTGCCCGTGGCGGTGCGATTATCGTTGGTGAGCAGGAAGGCGACAGAACCTATTACCAGATGAAGCGTAACGGTAAGGAGAGTAACGCCATAACTTGGGCAACCAGCAATCCCATCACCGATTACTCTGCCGCTGTGCTGAAGTATGAAGTGATGATCGACAATGGCGATATGACCGGCTGGACCGTGTACCTGCCCTCCTTTGCTCAGAGCGACAAGGGCCGAGCCATTGATATTAAGGTAAGTGACTATGTCCTGGGCGGTACCGATATGGTCCTGACCCCCGGCAAGTGGCATACCATTGAACTGTCCCTGACTGCCAATGCGTGGAAACTCTATATGGACGGCGAGTTTGCAAAGGAAGGCACTGTGGCAGAAGCCTATGTCATTTCCTGCCTGACTATGGGTATTTCTAATGCCGGCGGTGCGGAGAATGCAGAGGAAGGTTTGTCTGCCGGTGCTAATGTTGCTTTTAATATCGACAGTATGGAGATCTATGCCTGCGCTGCAGCTACCGAGATCGCATTTGCAGAATCTGCTTATGCCGTTGCAATGGGTCAGACCGTTGCTACCGCTTGGAATGTGAATCCTGCCAATGGTTATATTCCCGGCATTACCTATACTTCCGACAATGAGCTGGTTGCAACCGTGGACGCTTCCGGCGTGGTTACCGGTGTTTCTGCCGGTACGGCAACCATTACCGCCATTCCTGCAGGTGCTTCCGGTATGTCTGCCTTTACTGCAACCGTGACGGTCACCGATCCCAGCGGCTTGAGCGACACCAATAAGGCAATCCTGAGCACTCCTGTTTATACCAACCCGATGGACGAGATCGCATCCAATAAGCTGTATCCCGTTGATTGGGCAAAGTCCTCTAAGGCACAGAATGCCTCTGCCAGCTCCATCATTCCCGCTACTGCGGAAAATATAAGACAGTATTACCAGATGAAGCGTAAGGGTACCGATGGCAATGCAATCTCCTGGGCTACCATCAATCCCATTGCCGATTACTCTGCAGCTGTACTGAAGTATGATGTGATGATCGACAATGCGCAAGAGCTGGCCGGCTGGGAAGTCCACCTGCCCGCATTTTCCAATGATGTCAGAACCCGTGCAGTTCCCGTTGCGGTTGCTGACTACAAGATCGGCAAGTCCGATGTTGTTATGACTCCCGGCCAGTGGTATACCTTTGAGATCGTTCTGAACGGCACCGCTTGGACTCTGTTCGTCGATGGCGAAAAGGTTTGGGAGGATGTTGTTCCCGAGGCACAGGCAACCATCACCTGCCTGAATATGGGCATTGCGAACAAGGGCGGCAACCCTGCTGAAGGCGAAAATGCCGGTGCCAATGTTGCTTTCAACATTGACAATATGGCAATTTACGGCTACACTGCCGCTGCCTCTCTGGCATTCGAACAGGAGAGCTATACTGTTGCTGCAGGCGAGAAGATCGCTCCCAAGCTGACTTTGGCTCCTGCCGGTGCTTACCTGTCTGCTGTGACCTACACTTCCAGCGATGATACAATCGCAACTGTCGGTGTTACCGGTGTGGTTACCGGCGTTGCAAACGGTACAGTTACCATTACCGCAACTCCCGCTCCCTCCAGCGGTCTGGCTCCCGTTACTACTACGGTTACTGTTGGTGAAACTGCACCTGCCGGCCCCGAGACCGCTGCTGATCTGGTCTTCCTGCAGGCTCCCTCCCTGTCCTTCCAGGACTACATCGGTATGCAGCTGCTGGCTAACGGCAGCCTGGCCGACACCTACGACGAGCTGTATGTTGAAGCCATCCAGATCGATCCCGTCAAGGGTGCAGTCACCACCAAGCTGACCGGTATGCCTTACTACGGTGTGTACCTGCTGTTCGATCAGCAGATCCTGTCCTGGTCCATGGCTGAGGAAGTTACCCTGACTATGTACGGCGTGAAGGACGGCAAGACTTATGTTGGCCAGTCCTACACCGCATCCGTCGAGTCTCTGGCTCTGTCCATGCT
>SVLL01000031.1 GCA_015067935.1 Oscillospiraceae bacterium
GGCAGTACGGATATGGGCGATTTGAGCTGCATTATGCCAGTTGTCCATCCCTATATGTGCGGCTCTTCCGGAAAAGCCCACGGCAATGATTATTACATAACCGACCCGGAGGCTGCCTGCATGGGCAGCGCAAAGCTGCAGATGGAAATGATTCATATTCTGCTTTGTGAGGATGCAAAGCGTGCAAAGCAGATCATTGCAGAATACAAGCCGATGTTTGAGAGCAAGAAAGCATACTTCGACTATGTGGATGGACTATACTGCAAGGGAGACCGGATTGAATACGGTGCAGACGGTTTCGCCCGGATCAAGATCGGCATAATGCAGGAACCGGATGGGGCATCCAGCCCAGTTTGATTTCGGAGGGAATATATGAAAAAAATATCGATTGCTGCATTGGTAGCTGGCTTACTGCTCCTTGTGTTGTCGATGCCGGTTGTTGATTGGCTCCAAATGGATGACTATCATAGGAACACCATAGAGCGGCTGGAAACTGCAATGTTATCTTTGGGCTGCGTGACGGCTTTCTGGGGACTGCTTGGCTGGATTTTTAACAAAAAGGCGGCCAACTGGTGCAACCTGAAGACAAGTTTGATTGCCTTGGGACTTGCTGTGATGGTCAGTATGGGCATTTGGAGCGGCCTTTCTATACTTGGCTGCTTCGTTTTGGATGGTGATCCCGCCCAATATCCCATTCGTTTTCCGGCCAGCGGATTGCTTGGCTGTTTATGCCTTGCCGGATTTGTTGGCTTGTTTTGCCTCTATTGCAAAGTCAGAACGAAAAAGCATTCCGTTCCCGGTGTGATTCTGGAGGTTGTTATGAGCCTTTCGTACTGCGTGCCGCTTCTCATATTGTGGGCGGTAGTGGATACCATCCTATCCAGATTGATTTGAATTTGAGAGAAAGAGGTTTTTATGAACTACAAAACCGTCAAATCCTATTTGCTGATTACACTGGGTACAGTGCTGATGGCTGTAGGCGTGTATTTCTTTGAGTTTACCAATAATTTCTCCACCGGCGGCACGGCCGGCCTTGCCATGGTCATCAGCAATATGACCGGCTTTTTGACCCCTGCGCAGCTCTCTACTATTTTCAATGTCTTCCTGCTTATTGTGGGCCTGATTGTGCTGGGAAAAAGCTTTACAGCAAAGACCATTTACTGCACACTGCTCTTTTCCGGTTTGCTCAATGTTTTTGAGCAGTTGTTTCCGATGGCTGCCCCCTTTACCAGCCAAAAGACGATTGAACTGCTGATCGATATGCTCCTGGTTTCTTTGGGCGGTGCGCTTATTTTCAATGAGGACGGCAGCTCCGGCGGAACGGATGTAGTGGCAATGATTCTGAAGAAGTACACCCGTATCAATGTCGGCAAGGCACTGCTGATTGTGGATTCTCTGGTTATTTTGCTTTGCTTCTCTGCCTATGGCACGGAGATCGGTATTTTGTCCCTGTTTGCCATTGCCATACGAGCGTTGGTGGTGGATGGTGCCATCGACAGCTTTAATTCTTCCAAGTTCCTGATTATCATCACCGACAAGGAAGAGAAGATTCTGGAGTACATTATGCACGACTTAGAGCGCGGTGCCAGTATGGTCAATGACTGTGTGGGCGCGTATACCAACGATCAGAAAAAGCTGATTATCTCCGTTATGGACAAGCGGGAAGCGGTCAAGGTCAAAAAGCACATCAAAGAAATCGATCCCGGTGCGTTCGTTATTGTTGGCACCACCAATGACATTCAAGGCGATGGCTTTAAGCCAATTTCGTAAATCTAATCCCCAACCGGCAGGTTGGGGATTTTTCTATGCAGAAATACTTGCACATTGGGGAAAATAGTGGTATAATAATCAAAATTATTGTGGATAAGTATGTTAAGGAGCCGATATGGGAGAACCGCAATACCGCCTGGAGGGAATCGTTCGTACCCGTAATGATGGGATGGAGGACTTTGAAGGTCCGCTGGATGTTATTTTCCTGCTGCTGAGTAAAAATAAAATAGAGATCCAGGATGTGTCAATCACCGCCATTCTGGAGCAGTATCTGGCATACTTGGATGAGATGAAGCGGCTGGATATGGAGATTGCCAGTGAGTTTATTACGATGGCATCCCACCTGATGCTCATTAAGACTAAAATGCTGCTGTCCGCGGCAGAGCAGGCAGAGGCGGAGAGCGAACTGGATCAGCTGCGTCAGAGCCTGATTGAACGCCAGCGCAAGGAGGCCATTGAGCAGATTCGTATTGCCGTTACTTGGCTGGAACCGCGAAATGAGATCGGTCGCTGCCTGTTTACCAAGCAGCCCGAGCCTTTGCGCAAGGATAAAACCTATCGCTATCAGCACGAGGTGGGGGACCTGCTTCGTTCTTTGGATGATATTGCAGAGCGGAATCAACAGCGTCTGCCGCCTCCGACGGTGAATTTCAAAGGCATTGTCGGCAAGGAACGCTACCCCGTTACCAAAAAGGCAACGGAAGTGGTGCGCCGCCTGATCCTGCGTGGTGTGGAGCGGTTAAAGAGCCTGTTCAAGGGCAATAAGAGCCGTTCGGAAATTGTGGCCACTTTTTTGGCGGTTTTGGAGCTTTGCCGTCTGAATTCTGTCCGCTTGGAGGATGATTCCACCGGTGAAGATCCCAATGTCCGGCTGGTGGATGGCAGCAATGTAAATGTAGAGGAGATGACCTGATGGAAACAAGTGAATTGCAAAGAGCCATTGAGGCCATTCTGTTTGCTGCCGGTGAGCGCATTGAGGTCAGCCGTTTGGCAATGGCTCTGGAAGCAGATCCCAAGGACATTGTGCGCGCAACGGATGAATTGATGGATACGCTGGCTTTTGCGCGTCGGGGCATCCGCATTCTGAAGCTGGAGGGCGGCTACCAGATGGTATCCTCCGGTGAAATGGCAGACTATGTCACAAAGGCTCTGGAAACCCGTAAGCCCCCCAAGCTGTCTGCCTCTCAGCTGGAAACGCTGACCATTGTGGCTTACTATCAGCCTGCCACAAAGGCCATGGTGGAGCAGATCCGCGGTGTGGACAGCTCCTATTCCGTGGCAGCCCTGCTGAATAAGAAGCTGATTGAGGAGGCCGGCCGTCTGAATGTGCCCGGTCGTCCTATTCTGTACAGAACCACCCCGGATTTCCTGCGGACCTTCGGCATTTCCTCTCTGGAGGAGCTGCCGTCCATCGAAAAGGTCAGCTTTGGCGAGCCTGTTGAGATCGTGGAGCAGACCGAGATTCAGGAGCCGACGGATACGGAGGAAGCCTGATGGGATGGCTGATTGCGCTGGCGATCCTGATTTTGTTGGGATGTCTGCCGCTGGGCGTGAAGGGAATCTACAGTGCTGACGGTCCTTTGGTGGCGATCATCATCGGTCCGATCCGGCTGCAGGTATTTCCCACAAAGAAGAAAAAAGAGAAAAAGGCCAAGCCCGTAAAAGAAGAAAAGCAGGAAAAGCCCAAGAAAAAGAAAGAAGCTGCGCCTGAGAAAAAGGGCGGCAGCTGGACGGATTTTTTGCCTTTCGTTTCTATGGCTCTGGATTTTCTGGGGGATTTTCGCCGAAAGCTGCGGATCAATCGTCTGGAGCTGAAGCTTTGTATGGCCGGTGGTGACCCCTGCGATCTGGCTATCAATTATGGCAAGGCTTGGGCGGCAGTCGGTAACCTGATGCCCTTGCTGGAGCAGGCCTTCGTTATCAAAAAGCGCGATGTGGATGTGACCTGCGACTTTACGCAGGCAGAAACAACAGCCTATGTTCGGGCAGATATTACCGTTACCTTGGGTCGGATTTTAGGTCTGGGCCTGCGGTATGGCTATCGTGCCCTCAAAGAATTTATCAAAATCATTATGAAAAGAAATGGCGGTGCAAGTAAATGAGTAAGAATCTTCCCAATATGCTGGAAAATACCATTGCAAAGATCCGTGAGATGGTGGATGTCAATTCCGTCGTCGGTACACCCATCACAACCCCCGACGGAGTGACCATCATTCCCATTTCCACTGTCAGTGCCGGTTTTGGCGGCGGTGGCTCCGACTTTGTGTCCAAGAATCTGAATAAGCAGGAAAATCCCTTTGGCGGCGGCGTCGGCGGCGGTGTCAAGGTGACACCGATGGCCTTTTTGGTGGTCAAGGAAGGCAGTGTGCGTGTATTGCCCGTTGGCACACCTGCCAACACTTCCGTGGATCGCCTTGTGGAAATGATCCCGGATACACTGGACAAGATCACCGCATTTGTGGATTCCCACACCAAGAAAAAGGAAGAATAATTTCCATCTCCCGGGTCATACTAGCTCCGGGTGAGAGAAATGAAACGATTCTTTGCCGGGACGGCGGCTTTTCTGGCTGCCGTCCTGTTTTTAACCCTTCCCGCAGGTGCGATTTCTGCACAGAAGGCGATTTTGCTGGATGCGGAGACCGGTCGGGTGCTATATGAAAAGGATGCTGACAGCCGCAGCTTGATTGCCAGTACGACCAAAATTATGACGGCATTGCTGATCTGCGAGCACTGCAATGTGTTGGATCGCATGGAAATTCCAAAAGAAGCGGTGGGTATTGAGGGCTCGTCCATGTATTTGCAGGAAGGGGAGATCCTCAGCCTGCAGGAGCTGCTTTACGGGTTGATGCTTCGTTCCGGCAACGATGCGGCAGTGGCCCTTGCCATATATTGCGCCGGTACAGTAGAGCAGTTTGCGGCAATGATGAACGACAAGGCGCGGCAGCTTGGACTAACCGGAACCCATTTTGAGAATCCCCACGGGCTGGATGCTCCATCCCACTATTCCACAGCCCGGGATCTGGCGGTGCTCTCCGCTTACGCAATGGAAAACCCCATATTCCAGAGAACGGTTTCCAGTAAAACCGTCCGGATCGGAAATCGGACAATGCAAAACCACAATAAGCTGCTGTGGCGTGTAGAGGGTGCTGACGGCATCAAAACCGGCTACACAAAGGCAGCCGGACGGATTTTGGTATCCAGTGCAACCCGGGATGGCAGGCGGCTGATTTGTGTGACTATCAATGACGGCAACGATTGGGTATCCCACAGCACCTTGTTGGAGCGGGGCTTTTCCGCATATTCCGTGCAGCAGCTGGTGAGAGAAGGGGATTGTCTGGGCTTTTCCGTGGTTTTTTCCGGTACGCAGGCAGAAGTGCCGCTATTAGCGGCGGAGGATTTTTCCATCGCCTTGCGTAAGGACGAAAAGGCGCAGATTATATTGTCCGGTCCGGGCTTCGCTTATGCGCCGGTTATCAAGGGAAAAGCTGCCGGCTACGCTTATGTTTGCGTCGGGGATACCGTGGTAGGCACTGTGAAGCTGATTTACGGAGAAACGGCAGAACGCACTGTAGAGAAGAAAAAGCCCGGCTTCTGGGAGCGGCTGTTTGGAGGCGTCAAATGAAAGAAAGATTACAAAAGATCCTCTCCGCCAGAGGGATGGCCTCCCGGCGGAAGGCGGAGGAATGGATCACCGCCGGACGGGTGCAGGTAAACGGTCAGATTGCCCGGTTGGGCGATACTGCCGACCCGGAAACGGATGAGATTTTGGTGGACGGGAAACCTCTCCCGTCCCAAGAAAAATATGTGTACATTATGCTCAATAAGCCTCGAGGCTATGTCACAACGCTTTCCGATGAAAAAGGACGGCTGAATGTGGCACAGTTGGTGGAAGATTGCGGTGTGCGGGTCTATCCCGTGGGGCGGTTGGATATGGACTCAGAGGGGCTGCTTCTGCTGACCAATGACGGAGCGTTTGCTAACCGCCTGATGCACCCAAAGTGCGAAGTGGATAAGACCTACGAGGTGTCTGTTCGCGGCTACCATCCGGCGGCAACGGTATTGCTTGGCAGATCCATCGAGTTGGATGGCTATCCCATCAAGCAGCCGCAGGTGAAGCTGCTTCGGCAGGAAGGGGAGAGGGCCAAATATTTGGTGACCATCCACGAAGGGCGCAACCGGCAGGTGCGGCGGATGTGCGAGGCGGCAGGAATGTCTGTCACAAAGCTGCGCCGTATTCGGGAGGGAAGTCTGGAACTGGGGAAGCTGCCTCTGGGAAAATGGCGTTATTTAACAGAATCTGAGCTTGCAGGGCTGTAAAAGCCCTGCAATTTTTTGCAATTCCTCTTGCAAAAATGCAAGGACTTTGCTATACTGATTGCATAAATTGAGAGAGGTGTTGCAAATGCGACAAGATATTTTATCACTTTTGAAAGCCAAAGAACCTACTTTTTCAAAAGGTCAGCGGCGAATCGCCCAGTACATTCTGGAGTCCTACGACAAAGCGGCCTTTATGACAGCCAATACGCTGGGTAAAACCGTAGGTATTTCCGAGTCTACGGTGGTTCGTTTTGCGGTGGAATTGGGTTATGACGGCTATCCCAGTATGCAAAAGGCGTTGCAGGAGATGGTGGTCAATCGGCTGACCTCCGTGCAGCGTATTGAAGTGACCCATGACCGTATCGGCAACCAGAATATTCTGACAACTGTACTGCAATCCGATATGGAAAAGCTGCGCCAAACCAGCGAGATGGCAGACAATGCCGCATTCGATGCTGCAGTAAATGCCATTTTAGGCGCAGAGCGTGTCTTTATTCTGGGCGTGCGCTCTGCAGCACCGCTGGCCAATTTTTTGGGCTATTACCTGAACTATATGTTCCAGAATGTTCATATTCTTACCGCCTCCGGTACTGGAGAAATGTTTGAACGGATCGTAGGTGTCAACTCCCGGGACGCGGTGATCGCCTTCAGCTTTCCCCGTTATTCTGCGACGACCCTGAAAACTGCCCAGTATTGCCGCAGCACAGGTGCAACGGTCATTGGCGTGACAGATACAAAGCTGTCCTCTTTGGGCCAGTGCAGTGACCATGTACTGGTGGCCAAGAGCGATATGGTGTCCTTGGTGGACTCTCTGGTGGCACCGCTGAGTGTGGTCAATGCCCTCATCGTGGCGCTGGCTGCCAAGAAAGAGAAGGAGATTTCCAAGACCTTTCAGGAGCTGGAGCATATTTGGGCAGAATATGATGTTTACGAAAAGCAGGAAGATAGCGTATGAAAGCAGATGTAATCGTAATCGGCGGTGGTCCCGCAGGTATGTTTGCGGCCATTACAGCAGCCAAAAAGGGGAAAAAAGTGCTGCTGTTCGAGCGCAATGATCGGTTGGGTAAAAAGCTGCTCATCACCGGCAAAGGGCGGTGCAATGTGACCAATAACTGCGATATACAGGAAGTATTGCAGAATATTCCGAGAAATGGCCGATTCTTATACAGCGCAATGGCGGCAATGCCTCCGGCTTCCGTTATGAAATTTTTTGAGTTCAATGGCTGTAGCCTAAAAACCGAGCGAGGAAATCGTGTATTTCCCGTTTCTGATAAATCAGTTTCTGTTTTGAATTGTCTGTGCGATGCAATGCGCCGGGCATTTGTGTCAGTAAAAAATGCCCGTGTCCGAGAGATCGTGACGCAGGATGGAGTTGTAACCGGTGTTAAAACTGATTATGAGTACTATCAGGCACCCAAGGTGATTTTGGCTACCGGCGGTGTGAGCTATCCCACCACCGGTTCTACCGGCGACGGTTACGAGATGGTCCGGGCACTGGGTCACACCATTGTGCCCCCGGAAGGCTCGCTGGTGCCGCTGGAAACCGCAGGACGGGACTGTCAGGATATGCAGGGACTGAGCCTGCGCAATGTGGCGGTAAAACTGGTGAATGAGAAGAACAAGGTCCTTTTCAGGGATTTCGGGGAACTGCTGTTTACCCATTTTGGCATTTCCGGTCCTACGGTACTGTCCGCCAGCGCACACTTAAAAGGCACTTGCCGGTTGATTATTGACCTGAAGCCTGCACTGGAGGAAAGTAAGCTGGATGCCCGGATTTTAAGAGATTTGGAAATGTATCAGAATCGGAGTATGGAAAATGCCCTGACAGATCTGCTGCCCAGGAGTATGATTCCGATTGTGCTGCGCAGACTGGATATTGACCCTTCCTTGCAGGCAAATTCTCTGACTCGGCAGCAGCGTCGGGCATTGGTGGAGCTATTGAAGGCGTTTTCTGTGGAGATCACCGGCAAACGCCCGGTGGCGGAGGCAATTATCACCTCCGGCGGCGTGAAGGTGTCGGAAATCGACCCCAAGACAATGGAGTCCAAGCGGATTGCCGGACTTTATTTTGCAGGGGAGATTATCGATTGCGATGCCTACACCGGCGGCTTCAATCTGCAAATCGCATGGGCCACTGCCTATGCATCAGGCTTGGCAGCCGCAATGCCGTGAATGCAAAATCCGGCATTGACAAATGCCCTATCTTATACTAAAATACTTTGAGAGACCCAATGAAAAAAGGGAGGTAAATATTATGTACGAAAAACTTGTTTCCTACGCGGCACAACAGCTGGAGCTGGATGCTTCCGAGATTACGCCCGACAGCAGCTTTGAAAGCTTGGGTATTGACTCTCTGGACATTGTTGAGATGATTATGGATCTGGAATCCGAGCTGGGTGTTGAACTGGATCTGGAGGAGCAGAAGATCGCTACTTTCGGTGAACTGGCTGCTTTCATCGAGTCCAAGGTCAACTGATTTAACTGTATAGCCTTGTTATGGCTGACCGGCTTATAACAAGGTCGCACTAGTCGGGGAGATAGCGGTGCCCTGTTGCCTGCAATCCGCTACAGCAGGGATGAATTCCCACACCCGGACTTGTCTGCGTGCCGTCCGGCCTTCGTAAGTAGTGTTGACGAACCGGTCTTGCGCAACGGAATCCCGTGAACCATGTCAGGTGGGGAACCAAGCAGCATTAAGCGGATCGTTTCGTGTGCCGCGAGGCTGCCGGTTCTGAGCTGGCTGCGTTGAAACCGGGCATTCAGCAGGTTCAAATGTGGGTGTGCGATCTTGTTATAGGCCGGTCATCATTATGAAACAAAAGGAGGGGACGAGATGTCCGCTTATCAAGCTCTTTACCGTAAATACCGTCCCCAGACCTTTGACGATGTGTCCGGTCAGCTGGCGGTCACACAGACCCTGAAAACCCAGCTGATCACCGGCAAGATGAGTCACGCTTATCTGTTCACCGGTTCCCGGGGTACCGGTAAGACCAGCTGTGCCAAGATTTTGGCCAAGGCGGTCAACTGCCTGAATCCGCAGGACGGTAACCCCTGCAACTGCTGCGAGGCTTGCAAGACCATTGACTCCGGTGCTTGTATGGATGTGCTGGAAATCGATGCCGCCTCCAACAACGGTGTTGACAATGTTCGTGACCTGCGGGATGATGCCATCTATACACCCTCTCAGGTGAAGATGCGTGTGTATATCATCGATGAGGTGCATATGCTGTCCATTTCGGCATTTAATGCGCTGCTGAAAATCATCGAGGAGCCTCCGGAGCATCTGCTGTTCATCTTGGCGACTACGGAGCTGCACAAGGTGCCGGCTACCATTTTGTCCCGTTGCCAGAGGTTCTCTTTCCGGCGGATCAGCCAAGAGGATATTGCCCAGCGGCTGCAGTATGTGGCCTATCAGGAGAATATCGATCTGGATGATTCCGCGGCTCGTGTGCTGGCCAGAATGGCCGACGGCGGTATGCGTGACGGCTTGAGCCTGCTGGACCAGTGTGCCTCGGCTACGGTTGGTGAACTGACTGCAGAACGGGTATATGCCTGTCTGGGTATTGCCGGTGAGCGGAAAGCTGCCGAGCTGATGGGCTATATTGCCGCCCACGATACGGCAAAGGCCTTGGAACTGCTTAATAAGCTCTATTCTGAGGGCAAAGAAATGGGAGCACTGCTGGATGAACTGGCCTGCCTTGCCCGCGACCTTCTGATTTTGAAGACCGCTCCGGATGCCGGTCTTACCATGCTCTCCGGAGTGGCAACGGATCGGGAAGCAGCTGCCCTTGCCAAACAGATTTCCGGTGGTGAGCTGGTGGCGATGATGGAGCAGCTGGAAGCAACGATGTCAGGCTTTACCCGCAGTGCAAGCCGCCGAATGGATGCAGAGCTGTGCTTGATTCGTCTATGTCAGCCCGAACTGCAACTGGATGCCCAAAGCCTCAACGCGAGACTCACAAGAATGGAAGAGCAGCTGAAAAGCGGTGCATTCGTTGTACCCGCACAACCGGCACAGGCTGTAAAGGAAGAACCGGAGGAGGAAGAAAGACCCCCTATGCCCGGCGACGAGGATGCCCCACCTGAGCAAAATGCCCCCGTTCCCACTCCTGTGCAGGAAAAGGCAACGCCTGTGGGATTTTGGGCGGAGCTGGTGGCAGCCCTCAAGCCAGAGGTGGTACCCGGCTTGCGCGGATTCCTGACTACGGGCGAAAATGCCCAGATCAAAGGCGTTGTCCGCGGTGATACGGTAATTCTGCAATGTAAGAATGAATTTGTGCTGGGTATGGTGAACACGCAGGATGTTCTGCAGTTGACCGCCCGGAAGGCTTCCGCTATTTTGGGACGGAATGTGATTGCCAAGGCAGAGGATGCTTCGTCCGGTGGCGATCCCGGTTCCGGAATGGCACGGCTGATGAGCTTTGGCCGCAGCCACAGCGATATTGTAAACATCAAGGATAATTAAGGAGATAGTTATGGCAAAGAATAATTTCCGGGGTATGCCCGGTGGTATGAATCAGGCTGCTATGATGAAGCAGGCCCAGAAGATGCAGCAGGAGCTGATCCGTATGCAGGAGGAGCAGGAGAATAAGGTCTATACTGCAACTGCCGGCGGCGGTATGGTCTCTGCTTCCGTTAACGGCAAGCACGAGGTGGTAGAGCTGAAGATCAATCCCGAGGCTGTGGATCCTGATGATGTGGAAATGCTGCAGGATATGGTCATTGCTGCCGTCAATGAGGCAATGCGTGCCGGCGATGCGGATGCCGCCAGCAATATGTCCCGCCTGACCGGCGGTCTGAATCTGGGAGGCCTGTTCTGATGCAGTATTTTCCTACTGCATTGCAGGAGCTTGCCGATCAGTTCGCCCGTTTGCCCGGCATCGGCGGAAAGACCGCCCAGCGGCTGGCCTTTCATGTGCTGGAGCTGGATGACGCGGATGCAAAAGCCTTTGCGGATGCCATTTTAGCGGCGAAGCAGACTGTCCACACCTGCCCGGTGTGTCAGAATCTGACAGATCGGAGCGTTTGCTCTCTGTGCGATAATGAAACCCGGGATCGCACCACCATCTGCGTGGTGGCGGAACCCAAGGATGTGATCGCTATGGAGCGCAGCCGGGAGTTTAACGGACTTTACCATGTGCTTCACGGCGTGATCTCGCCTCTGAACCATGTGACGCAGGATGACATTAAGATCAAAGAGCTTTTGATGCGTGTGGGCGCAGGTGGCGTTCAGGAGGTCATTATGGCCACCAATCCGGACACGGAGGGCGAAGCTACTGCAATGTACATTTCCCGTCTCCTGCGGCCTATGGAGGTCCGTGTGACCCGTTTGGCTTACGGCGTGCCCGTGGGCAGCCAGCTGGAATATGCCGACGAGGTGACGCTCTCCCGGGCTCTGGAAGGCAGAAAAGAAATATAACAAAAGGCCATCGGGACAGATGGCCTTTTTTCATAAGGAAGTGAAAATATGAAACTGATTTTTCTCTTTGGCAGTGCTGCAGTGGGGAAAATGTCTGTGGGGCAGGAGCTGATGAAACAGACCGGACTGCGCCTGTTTCACAATCACATGACCATCGAACCGGTTTTGGAGATTTTTGGCGGCTTTGATACCAAGGTCATTCAGAATCTGCGAGAGGTCATTTTTGAGGAATTTGCCGCATCGGACCGGGAGGGTATGATTTTTACCTTTATCTGGGCCTTTGATGTGCAGGAGGATTGGGATTATATTGCTCATATCAGACAGATATTTGAAAGGGCCAATCCGACCACAGAGTTTTACTATGTGGAATTGGTGGCAGATCAGCAGACGCGACTGGAGCGTAATGCCACGGAAAACCGCTTGAAGCACAAGGCTTCAAAACGGGATATCGAGGCTTCCAACGCCCGATTGCTGCGGGATGATGAGAAATACCGTCTAGAGAGCCTGCCCGGTGAAATACCCTATGAAAACTACCTGAAAATCGATAATACCAAGCTCTCCCCAGAGGAGACAGCAAACCGAATCAAGACCCATTTTAAGCTGTAAGAAGACCGCCTGTGCGTATGCACAGGCGGTTTTAATCATACTTTATGTTCGCAGTAGATGCAGCGGTAAATATTCGCTCTGGGGTCGGTCAGCTTGGCCAGATGGGGCAGCTCTTGCTCTACCTGACAGATGCACTTGGGATTGGTGCAGGTGCGGTCTCTGAGATAGCCACTGATATCGATGGTTTGGCGGACGGGATTGCGCTCGGCTTCACCCAGCAGCTTCAGAATCAGTGCCATTCGCACATATTTTCCGTTCAATACCTGACGGAAATAGGCGGCTCTGGGGTCGCTGTCCACAGCCACGCTGATCTCGTTGACCCGAGGCAGGGGATGGAGAACGCACATCTGCTTTTTGGCGTGGGCCATTTTTTCCACATTGAGAATGTAGGTGTCCTTCAGCCGCTCGTAGGTTTCCACACAATCAAACCGCTCTCGCTGAATCCGGGTCATATACAGAACATCAAGCTTCGGCATTGCCTCGTCAAGGGAGGATACCTCCTCGTAGGGAATTCCGTCTCTTTCCAGCACATTAAAGCGGATAAAGCCGGGAATCTTCAGTTCCGGGGGAGAAATCAGCACAAATTTTACGCCTTCATACCGCGCCATAGCCTCTACAAGGGAGTGGACAGTGCGTCCGTGCTTCAGGTCTCCGCACAGGCCGATGGTCAGGTTCTCCAGTCTTCCCATTTCCCGGGAGATGGTCAGAATATCCGTCAGAGTCTGGGTGGGATGGTTGTGGCCGCCGTCACCGGCGTTGATGACCGGAACGGTTGCATTGTTTGCGGCAACATAGGGCGCGCCTTCTCTGGGATGGCGGATGGCCAAAATATCGGCATAGCAGGAAAGTACCTTGGCGGTGTCAGCCATACTTTCGCCCTTGGCGGCAGAGGAGGAATTGGCATCACTAAAACCCAGCACGCTGCCGCCCAGCTCCAGCATCGCTGCCTCAAAGCTCAGACGGGTACGGGTAGAGGGTTCGAAAAACGCGGTAGCCAGCTTCTTGTGGCAGCATTTTTCCCGGTAGGACTCAGGATGGTCCGCAATATCCCGGGCGGTGTTTACCAATTCGTTGATTTCCTCTGCGGAAAAATCAAGGATGCTGATGAGACTTCTCATACTTTTGCTCCGTTCACTGCAAGATAGTTCTTGATCCGGGTGACATTTTCCTCGTTGGCAGGGTCTTCTTCCAGATACTCGATAATGTCATACACATCCACAACAGAGTAGACAGGGAAGCCAAATTCTTCTTCAATTTCCTGCATTGCGCCCTTTTCGCCCTGACCCTTTTCCTTGCGGTCCACCATCACGAAGGTGGCGGCAACCTTGACACCCTCGAGATGGCTCAGAATTGCCATGCTCTCCCGGATGGCTGTACCGGCGGTGATGACATCCTCGACGATAACCACCTGCTCACCGGCCTGAGGGACATAGCCGACAAATACGCCGCCCTCACCGTGGTCCTTGATTTCCTTACGGTTGAAGAAGAAAGGAACATTCAGACCGTTTTTGCTCAGGGCTACAGCGGCAGAAACAGCAATGGAGATGCCTTTGTAGGCAGGTCCGTAGAGCACGGAAGGCTGATTGCCCAGCTTGTCGAAATAGGCCTTGGCATAAAACTCGCCCAAGCGTGCGATTTCGTCACCGGTTTTAATCATACCGGCATTGATGAAGTAGGGGATCTTGCGGCCGGATTTTGCGGTGAAATCGCCGAATTTCAGCACGCCGGCACTTTGCAGGAATTGGATAAATTCTCTTTTGTACTGTTCCATAGAGGATCTCCTTTTATAAGAAATTTATCTTCGGTACGGACTTACAGATGCTGGGACTGGGAACCGGTGGGATTCTTGATACTGTAACCCACATTGACCAAATGGTCTGCCACACGCTCCAAGCCTGCAACAGTTGAGGTGTAGTAGGGACTGTGGGTCACACTGCAGGTGCCCTCGGCAAGGCGAGCATAATGTTTGGCGGTGAGTTCTTTCTTTAATCCGTCTACACAGTTTTCGTGGTTGGTTAACTCCTGCAGAATCGAGTGATCGGAGTTTTCAAAAGCACTTCGTGCAATACGGAACATGGAAAGGATCTCGTCACACATACTGCGAATCTCAGCCGTTGCCTGGTCGGAGTAGGAAAGACCTTTCTGACGCATTTCCTGACTGATCTCCGTAAAATTCACCGCATGATCACCGATACGCTCCAGATCGTTCAGCACATGGAAGTAGGAGCCAATCACTGCTTCATTACCGGAATCCAGATGCTCAGATGAAAGCTTGATCAGGAATGTGGTCAGGGCACCGTTTGTAAAGTCGATGATGGACTCATTTTCGTTGATTTTATCGTCCCACTCGCCTGACTCTGCAAGGATCGCCTGAAAGGAAAGCTTGGTGGATTCTTCGGCAAGCTGCATCATGTATTCGACTTCCTGCTTGACCTGGGCCACGGCAGTAGAAGGCATAGCAAGCATAAGGTCATCCACAAAGCGAAGGGAGTGTGTTTTTGCAGCTGTTTCTGTCTTTTCCCGGATGATTGCTTTGGAGAAGGAAACCAACTGCTTAACAAAGGGCAGCAGCAAACATGTGGTGGTGACATTGAAGATCACATGGAATACAGATACGCGCATTTGCAGTGCCATTGCACTGTCTCCGGGAACAAGAGCGGTTAAGAGCTCGACAGTCGGTTGACGGAAGATCCAAATGAGAATCGTAAAAAAGGCTGTGCCGATAATGTTGAAGGTGAAATGAATCAATGCCACACGCTTGGAATTGGTGCCGGCTCCCACAGAGGCCAGCAAGGCGGTGACACAGGTGCCGATATTGGCACCAAGGATGATGAAAAGTGCCAGATCCAGATCCATAACACCGGTTCCGACCATTGTGATAACCACGCCGGTAGCAGCGGAGGAACTTTGGAGCAGTGCTGTAAAGATCACGCCGACAAGAATCAGAAGCAGGGGGAAATCAATGACACGGAATATGTCCGTAAACATCCTTTTGACCAAGGGATTACCAAATGCATCAGGGCTGCTCATAATATTCAGACCCACAAAAATCAGGCCCAGGCCGCTGCAGAGCAGACCGGCGATCTTGATCTTTTCGTTCTTGAAAAAGCCCATCATAACACCGGCAAAGGCCAGAAAGTACATTATCAGATTAAAGTAATCATTTTTTAGTGCCACAAGCACGCCGGTGATAGTGGTACCGATATTAGTACCCATAATCACAGAGGTTGCCTGCATAAGGGTCATAATACCGGCGTTGACCAAACCAATGACCATAACTGAAGTGGCGGATGAGCTCTGAATAAGGGCAGTGACACCGGCACCGATACCCACACCGGAGAAACGGTTGCTGACGATCTTACCCAGCATCTTCTGCATACCGTCGCCGGCACTCTTTTCCAGTGCCTCGCTCATAAAATTCATACCGACGATAAAGATACCAACGCCGGATAGCAGCCAAATCAAGTTTTGAATCAGCTGCAAAATTTCTGCTGTCGTAAACATAGTCAATTCTCCTCAGGCAGAAGGGTCATTCGTCGCAAAATTCAGCAACGCAGCGTTCGTAAGCGGCCACGGGATCCTCGGCAGCAGTAATGGGACGGCCCACCACAATGTAGTCAGAACCGATTGCTTTGGCAGCGGCAGGAGTCATCACCCGTTTCTGGTCACCTGCATCGCCATCAGCAAAACGAACACCGGGGGTAACTGTCAAGAAATCCTTGCCGCAACGGTCGTGGACCTTGCCTGCTTCCAGAGGGGAGCAGACGATGCCGTCAAGTCCTGCATTTTTGGCGGTCTCGGCGTAGTGCATCACCACCTGATCGATGGGTGCTTTAATCAGCAGGTCCTTTTCCATACTCTCCTGATCGGTGGAGGTCAGCTGGGTGACGGCAATCAGCAGGGGACGGGTTCCGTCTTCCCGAGTCAGACCCTCCAAGGCTGCTTTCATCATAGCAGTTGTGCCGGCAGCGTGGAGGTTGCAGATGTCCACATCCAGCCGGGACAGAACGCTCATAGCTTTCTTAACTGTATTGGGAATATCGTGAAGCTTCAGATCCAGAAAAATCTTATGTCCCCGGGCTTTTATTTCCCGGACAATGCCGGGACCCTCGGCATAGTAAAGCTCCATGCCGATCTTCACGAAGGGCTTTTTGCCTTGGAATTTGTCCAGAAATGCGAATGTTGCCTCTGCAGAGGAAAAGTCGCAGGCTATAATTACATCCTTACCCATTGTTCACGCCTCCTATAATATCCTGTAAATTTTCGATTCTGTATTTTTCCATCACCCGGGGCAGCTCCCGGATAATATCGCGACAAACATAAGGATTTACCAAATTCGCCGCACCGATTTCCACAGCCGTGGCACCGGCCAACATCATTTCAATTACATCCTCGGCACTGCTCACGCCTCCCATACCAATGACGGGAATTGTAACCGCATTTGCTACCTGATACACCATCCGTACCGCCACCGGGAAGATGGCAGGACCGGAGAAGCCGCCCATGGTATTGGCAATGATCGGCTTTCGGCTATGCAGATTGATGCGCATACCCAAAAGTGTGTTGATCAGGCTGATGCCGTCCGCACCCGCATCCTCGCAAGCTTTTGCGATGGATACGATATCCGTGACATTGGGCGAGAGCTTCACGATGACCGGCTTGGTGGTAACTGCCTTGACGGCCCTTGTCACTTCTGCGGCAGCATCCGGAGAAGTACCGAAGCTCATACCGCCGCCGTGGACATTGGGGCAGGAAATGTTGACTTCCAGCCAGCCGATTTGTTCTTCCTTGTCCAGCTTTTCGCAGGTGTAAGCATAATCCTCAACGGAAAAGCCGGAGATATTGGCCATAACCGGCTTATGGAAGCACTTTTTCAGCTTGGGCAGCTCTTCGGAAATTACTTTTTCCACACCGGGGTTTTGCAGGCCTACAGCGTTAATCATACCGGCCGTACATTCTGCAATCCGGGGTGTGGGGTTACCGAAACGGGGATTTCGGGTAGTGCCCTTAAAGGAAAAAGTACCCAGTTCATTGATGTCGTAAAGCTCGGCAAATTCATAGCCATAGCCAAAAGTGCCGGAGGCAGGAATTACGGGGTTTGCCAGCTCAATGCCGCACAGATTCACATTTAATCCCATAAGATTTCCTCTTTCTGCATCACAGGACCTTCCTTGCAGATGCGTTTGTTGCCGGTGAGTGTTTTGCAGGAGCAGCCCATACAAGCACCGAAACCGCAACCCATCCGTTCTTCGAAGCTAAGCTGACCGGAGGTTTGGGTAGCCTTGCAAACGGCCTTCAGCATAGGCTCCGGTCCACAGGTGTAGAAATAGCTGTATTCTTCCGGCAGGGCATCGGTGACGAAGCCTTTTTTGCCATAGGAGCCATCCACAGTGGTTACCTGTACATTGCAGCCTAAGGCTTTAAACTCCTTTTCATAGAAAACTTCGCTTGCGGTGTTAAAACCCAAAATGACAGTTACTTTTTTGTCCTTCGCCATCAGCTTCTTGGCCAGATGATACATAGGCGGCACGCCTACACCGCCGCCCAAGAGGACGGGAGCGTCACCGGAAGGGGAGAGGTCATAGCCATTGCCAAGACCTGTGAGAATATCCAGCGTGGCACCTGATGCCAGGCGGGACATCACTTCCGTACCCTTGCCCACCACCTTGTAAATGATGGTGAGTGTCTTGTCGTCATAATCACAGACGGAGATGGGCCGGCGCAGAAACAGACCGTCCAGCTTGATATTTACAAACTGACCGGGAGCAGTGATGGCGGAGGTATCGCCGGAAAGCACCATTTTGTATACATTTGCGGTCAGTGCTTCGTTGGAAAGAAGGGTGAAAATGCCTTGCTTCATTGGTACTCCTTACGCGTCAATGGTGGAAATAGTCAAAGTGGTTTCTTCCAGCACATCCAGAAGGACCTTTACCGTATCCAGCGCGGTGAACATGGTCACATTGTGCTCGGTGGCCAGCTGGCGGATCTGAATGCCGTCATTTTCGTTGGAACCGGGGTCCCGGGTATTGATGACATAGGCGATATGGCCTTGACGAAGTGCCTCGGGAATTTCGTTGCTGCCGTCGCTGATCTTGCCCAGCACATGGGTGCGGATGCCGTTGGATTTCAGGAAATTTGCAGTGCCGGAAGTGGCCTCAATATTGAAGCCAAGATTATAAAACCGCCGAATCAGGGGCAGTGCCTCGTCCTTGTCCTTGTCTGCGATGGTAACCAAAATGGTGCCGTAGTTCTGCAGCCGCATACCGGAGGCCTGCAGAGCCTTATATAAGGCGCGGTTCAGGGTTTTGTCATAGCCGATAGCCTCGCCGGTGGACTTCATTTCCGGAGACAGATAGGCATCCAGACCACGCAGCTTATTGAAGGAGAAGACGGGAGTCTTCACATACCAGCGTTCTTTTTCTTCCGGATAGATGTCGAAGATGCCCAGTTCCTTCAAACTCTTTCCCAAAATCACCTCAGTTGCAATGTCTGCCAGAGAATAGCCGGTGGCCTTGCTCAGGAAGGGGACAGTACGGGACGAACGGGGATTTACCTCAATGATATACACATTGTCCTTATCATCCACAATGAATTGGATGTTATACAGACCCACAATACCAATGCCCAGACCCAGCTTCTTTGCATACTGCAAAATCGTACCCTTGACCTTGTTGGAAATGGAGAAGGAGGGGTATACGGAAATAGAGTCGCCGGAGTGGATACCGGTGCGTTCCACCAGCTCCATAATGCCGGGAACAAAAACATTCCGTCCGTCGCAGATGGCATCTACCTCCACCTCACGGCCCTCAATATACTTGTCCACCAAAACGGGCTTGTCCTCGTCGATTTCAACAGCGGTTTTCAGGTAGTGGCGAAGTTGTCCTTCGTTGGCCACGATCTGCATTGCCCGACCACCCAGCACGAAGGAAGGACGCACCAGCACTGGGTAGCCGATTTCAGCGGCGGCCTTGATGCCGTCCTCAATCTTGGTGACCGCCTGACCCTTTGCACGGGGAATATCCAACTCGTTCAGCAGGTTTTCAAAGGCGTTTCGGTCCTCCGCCCGGTCAATGGCAGCGCAGTCGGTGCCGATGATTTTCACACCCCGGTCTGTCAGGGGCTGGGCCAGATTGATAGCGGTCTGACCGCCCAGAGAGGCGATAATGCCCACCGGCTTTTCAAACTCGATGATGTTCATCACATCCTCGGGTGTCAGCGGCTCAAAATATAGCTTATCAGCGGTGGTATAGTCGGTGGAAACGGTCTCCGGGTTGTTGTTGATGATAATGGCCTCATAGCCGGCCTTTTTGATGGTCATTACCGCGTGGACGGTGGAATAGTCAAATTCCACACCCTGGCCGATACGGATAGGACCTGCGCCCAGCACGACAATTTTCTTTTTGTCGGTCAGCCGGGATGCGTTTTCACCGGAGTAGGAGGAGTAGAAGTAGGGGATATAGGCGTTTGTGTGGCAGGTATCCACCATCCGGAACACGGGGAACAGGCCGTTTTCCTTACGGAAATTGTAAACATCCAGCTCCTTGCACTTCCACAAACGGGCCACATACTTATCACTGAAGCCCATTTTCTTGGCAGCGGTGAGGGTGGGGAGATCATAGGTGTGAGCCTTCAGGTTTTCCTCCATATCCACAATGTGCTTGATGGATTCCAGGAAGAAGGGGGTGATTTGGGTGATCTCATGAATCTTTTCCAGAGAAACACCGTGGTAAATCAGCTCAGCAATTGCAAAAATATTGTCGGAACGGAATACGCTGATATAAGCCAGTAGCTCGTCAACACTCATATTGTCAAACTTGGAGTGATAGATGTGGGCAACACCCACCTCCAAAGAGCGTGTGCCCTTCAGCAGTGCTTCTTCCAGTGTGGAGCCAATGCCCATAATCTCACCGGTTGCCTTCATCTGCGTTCCCAGAACATTGGTGGCAGTGGTAAATTTATCGAAGGGGAAGCGGGGGAGCTTGGCGATTACATAGTCCAGCTTCGGCTCAAATGCGGCGGTGGTGTTGGCAATTTTGATTTCTTCAAGGGTCATACCCACAGCGATTTTGGCGGTCACCTTGGCAATGGGATAGCCGGAAGCCTTGGATGCCAGTGCAGAGGAACGGGAAACACGGGGATTGACCTCAATGAGATAGTATTCAGAGGTGGTGGGATGCAGAGCAAACTGCACATTACAGCCGCCTTCGATTTTCAGCTCCCGGATCAGCTTGATGGCGGAATCGTTCAGCATCTTCTCATCCTCGGGGCTGAGAGTCATAATGGGAGCGACCACCATACTGTCGCCGGTGTGAACACCCACAGGATCAATGTTTTCCATACCGCAGATGGTGATGGCGTGGTCGCTGCCGTCCCGCATAACTTCAAATTCGATTTCCTTATAGCCCTTAACGGACTTTTCCACCAGCACCTGATGAACGGGGGAGAGCTTGAAAGCGTTCAGACCGATTTCGACAAGCTCTTCTTCATTATTGGCAAAGCCGCCGCCGGTACCGCCAAGGGTGAAGGCAGGACGCAGCACAACAGGATAGCCGATGTGTTCGGCGGCTGCCTTTGCCTCGTCAATGGAATAGGTAATCTCAGAGGGAATGACCGGCTCACCGATGGACTGGCAAAGCTCCTTAAACAGCTCCCGGTCCTCGGCCCGCTCGATGGATGCGCTGGAGGTACCCAATAGCTCCACACGGCATTCCTTCAAAATACCCTTCTTTTCCAGCTGCATAGCAAGATTCAGACCTGTCTGCCCACCAATACCGGGAACAATGGCATCGGGACGCTCGTAGCGGATGATTTTTGCCACATATTCCAGCGTCAGCGGCTCCATATAGACCTTGTCGGCGATGGTGGTGTCGGTCATAATCGTGGCGGGATTGGAGTTGACCAAAACCACCTCGTAGCCTTCCTCACGCAGCGCAAGGCAGGCCTGTGTGCCTGCATAGTCAAATTCCGCAGCCTGACCGATTACGATCGGGCCGGAGCCGATAATCATAATTTTCTTAATATCTGTACGCTTTGCCATAGCGATACCTCCAAAGGATATTGTATATTATTTGCTGTTTCTTACCTTCTCCAACCAAACCAGCTTGCCGTCGCAGACAGTGGCAATACATTTGCCATAAGTCTTCCAGCCGGAGAAGGGAGTTGCCTTGCCCTGAGATTGGAATTCCTCGGGGTCAATGAGATAGCTTTGACGCATATCCCAAACGGAAAAGTCCGTGGTCATAGGAATCTTGAAACGCTTTCTGGGGTTGCTGACCAGCAGCTGCATCAGCTTTTCAAGAGAAATGATATTTTCCTTCACCAGATAGGTATACAGCAGAGGGAAAGCCGTTTCCAGACCCACGATACCAAAGCTGCTGCCATCCAAACCCTTGCTCTTTTCCTCGGCAGAGTGGGGGGCGTGGTCGGTGGCAATCATATCAATGGTGCCGTCTTTCAGTCCCTCAATCAGTGCTTCCCGGTCAGCGCGATCCCGGAGCGGAGGATTCATTTTGTACCGGCCATCCTCCTGGAGATAGGAATCATCCATCAGCAGATAGTGAGGTGCGGTTTCACAGGTTACATTCAGCTTCTGTGCCTTGGCCTTACGAATCAGCTCAACAGATTCCTTAGTGGAGATATGACAAGCGTGATAGGCACAGCCGGTTTCCTTCACAAGTGTCAGATCCCGCTGAAGCTGCTTCCATTCACTTTCGGAGGGAATACCTCGGTGGTGATTGTCCCGGGCATAATCACCGTCGTGGATATAACCACCATTCAAAAGATTCTCGTCCTCGCAATGGGCAACAATCAGTTTGTTCAGCTGCTTGGCCTGTTTCATGGCATTGCGCATCAGCTCGGTGCGCTGCACGCCCTTTCCGTCGTCGGTAAAGGCGATAACCTGCGGTGCAAGACCCTTCATATCGGACAAATTCTCGCCCTTTTGTCCCATGGTAATAGTGCCGTAGGGATAGATATGAATCAGCCCGTCCTCCCGAATCAGATCCAGCTGCTCTTTCAGATGGGCCTTTGTGTCAGGCACAGGGTTCAGGTTGGGCATGGTGCAAACGGCGGTGTAGCCGCCCCGTGCTGCTGCCAGAGAGCCGGAAAAGATGGTTTCCTTATAAGAAAAACCCGGCTCTCTGAAATGCACATGCACATCACAAAAGCCGGGTAAAATAATATATTCGGAAGAATTAAAAGTGGAAAGATCAACAGAAGAAAGACGGTCCATAATGGAAACACGAACACCATTGCCACAGATCGCATCCAATAGGGCCACATTCTGGTTCTGCATAGTTGTAGTTCTCCTTTCACAGTGCTGTATGCTTTTCCGATAAATTATACCACATAGTAAACCCTTGTGTCAATAAAAAATCGCCGGAAAAATCCGGCGATTTTTTATGTAAATTATAATGAAAGTTCTTCGCTTACTGCCAGCAAAAGGATACCGACAATTACAACGGCAATGAAGGCATAAGTCTTCCAGGAAAGCTTTTCCTTCAGGAAGATCCGGGACAGCAGCAGGGAGATCACACAAACAGAGGAGAGAATGGGAGCGGCAATGGCATCCACACCGCCAAGGGCATACACATAGGTAAACTGGCCGGCGGTTTCAAACACTGCGGCAAGAATTTTGTCCTTGTGCTGGGGAATGGGACCAAACTTGACCTTTTTGGCCTTCAGGAAAATAAACAGACCCAGAGCAAACAGAGCAAAGGTCAGCTCATAGCTCGTATTGGCAACATCCTCGATGGTATCCTCGGTAACATCCACCAGAGGGGAATTGGCAACATCCTCAATCAGGAAGAAGGCATCATCCAAGAAGGTGCCGAATGCATCCAGCAAGGCATACACAAAGGGCATACAGAAGGCAACGACAGCCAATGTTTTGCCCAGCTTTTTCTTTCTGGTGGTTTCACCGTGATTTTCCAGAAAACTGACACCCAAAACACCGATGGTAATGACGGCAATTGCCACCCAAGTCAGCCAGGAAATCTCTTCCTGCAGGAAAATGACGAACAGAAGCGTGCAAATAACACCGGCAGTATTCTCAATGGGATCGGAAATGGATTCTTCCAAGAAACGCATACCGAAATAGGAGAATGCCATAGAGATAATGTAGAAAAGGGAAACAGGCAGATAGCGAATCAGGTTTATGGGATTGTAATTGATATCCTGCGTCAGTAGGGTGAAGATCGCGTGGGCACCCATAACAATGCCTACCCAGATGCAGATCTTCAGGTGGGAATACTTCTCATTGGGTTGCGCACCTTTTTTGTAAAACAGTTCTGCAGTACCCCACAAAACAGCGGTTGCAATGGAAAAGAATAGCCAAGACATAACAGTTTTCTCCTTAAATCTTTATAAGTCCTGCATCAACCATTTTCTGCAGGCTCATTAAAATACCCAGTTTGGCGTGATACCAAGTCAGACCACCTTGGAAATAGACGGCATAAGGCGGGCGGATGGGACCGTCGGCAGACAGCTCGATGGAAGAGCCCTGCACGAAAGCACCTGCAGCCATAATGACCTGACTGTCATAGCCGGGCATATCTCCGGGGATGGGGGTCGCGAAGGCGTCCACAGGAGCAGCGGCCTGAATGCCCTTACAGAAGGCAATCATACCCTCCTCACTGCCCAATTCCACTGCCTGAATAATGTCGTGGCGGCTTTCTGTGGCATTGGGAACACACCGGAAGCCCAAGGGCTCATAAAGATTGGCGGCGAAAACTGCGCCCTTTTCAGCACTTGCCACCACGGTGGGGGCAAGGAAAAAGCCCTGATACAGCGAAGGCATCAGACCCAGGTTTGCGCCCACCTCCTGACCCAGGCCGGGGGCGGAGAGCCGATAAGCACAACGGTCAATGCAGGCTTGGGTGCCGGCAATGTAACCACCGATGGGTGCCAGACCGCCGCCGGGGTTCTTGATAAGAGAACCGACAGTCATATCAGCACCCACATCCGAAGGCTCGATGGTTTCCACAAATTCACCGTAGCAGTTGTCCACCATCACCAGCACATCCGGCTTGATGTTCTTGCAGAAAGCAATCAGTTCACCGATCTGCGTAACAGAGAAG
>SVLL01000032.1 GCA_015067935.1 Oscillospiraceae bacterium
CCAGCGTGACAGGCTGGCGTGCTAACCGACTGCACCACCGGGCCAAATGGTGGTGGGAACAACAGGGCTCGAACCTGTGACCTCCTGCTTGTAAGGCAGATGCTCTCCCAGCTGAGCTATGCTCCCAGAGCGTTTTTAAGGTGTTACCCCTAAGCGCTTGCTTATTATACACAGAAACCATATCTTTGTCAAGCATTATTTCTGCATTTTTAAAATAATTTTTTCCACCGTTATTGACTGTCAGATCTTCTTAAGCAATACCCGGATATCATCAGGCGTAAACTGATAGACCGTATCACAGAACTGGCATTCCACCGGGAAGGTCTTCTCCTCACCGGCGATTTGCTCCAGCTCCTCCCTTCCCAGACTTATCAACGCTGCGGTCACCCGATCCCGAGAGCAGTAGCACTTATAGCAAACCTCGGTGGTCTCCATAAATACCACACCCAAGTCTCCGCAAACCTGACCCAAAATATCCTCCGGCGTCATACCGTCATCCAGCATCTTTGTAACCGCACCGGCACGCTGAATACCCTTTTCCAATGCATCAACGGTTTCCTCAGGCGCACCGGGCAGCAGCTGCAGCAAATAACCGCCAGCTACTTTCACACTGTGATCCGTATCAACCAGCACACCTAAGGCACACGCAGTGGGTGTCTGCTCACTCTGGGCAAAATAGGCGGTAATATCATCGCCGATCTCGCCGGAAACCAGCGGCACCTGACCGATATAAGGCTCCTTCATCTGCAGGTCACGAATGACGGTCAACACACCGTCTGTACCCACAGTAGCACCCACATCCAGCTTGCCGGGGAATTTCTCCACCAGCGGCACCTTAGGCTCCGTCACACAGCCGCGCACATTGCCTTCCGGATCGGACACGACCGTAATGGTGCCGATGGGGCCGCCGCCCCGAATTTGCAAAGTCATAGACCCATTTTCAACCTTCTGCATATTGCCCATCATGGATGCGGCAGTCAGCGCACGACCTAAAGCAGCAGTGGCATTGGGGGTCGTCTTTTGAATCTCCGCACCGCGGCGCACCAATTGGGTGGAGCGAATGGCAACGACCTTCACAAAGCCGTCCATGCTCATTCCCCGAACCAAATAATCTTTCATTTCCATTTTCCCTTTCTCGCCTTGAAATAGATTCTCTGCTCCCCTTCTGATGGCTCAGTAAATTGCCGGTCTGCGTAGCATTCGATATGGGTAAAGCCGGCAGCTTTCAAATATGCCGTCAGCTGTTCCCTTGAATAAGCATACTCACGATGCTCCTCAAAGGAACGAATCCAGTTTTCCCCATTGCGCTGGAACAAATCCATACCGTAGGAACAGATATTGGTCTTCTCATCAAATTCTCCGCGCCAGACGCAGTAAACATCCTCGTCCTCATCGAGAAATACCTGACCGTCCATCGCCCGGAGCTTCTCCGGGGTATTCACATCAAAAATGAAAATACCGCCGGGATTTAAGACCTTGTAGATTCGCTTGATTGCCTTTTTGCAATCAGCCGGGTCTGTAATGTAGTCAAGGCTATCCAGCGCACACACCGCCAGATCTACGCCTCTTGGCAAGCGCAGCTCCTGCAAGCTCTGACACACAAACATCGGGGGATTTTCCAACGCAGATGCTTTCTGGCTGGCAACTGCCAGCATATCCTCAGAAAGGTCCACCGCTGTCACCTGAAGTCCCTGCTGCGCCAGCAAGATGGCAACAGAGCCGGTGCCGCAGGCCAGATCCACTGCAGTACGGGGGCTCAGTCCTTCCCGGGAAAGAATTTCCCGGTAGAAGTCCACTACCGCAGCATAGTCCACATCATTGGTCAGCCTGTCATAACTTGCCGCCAAATTTTTATAAGCGTCCATAGTATACTCCTAAAAAACATCCCGGGCCGAGGCCCGGGATGCTGTAAAGCACAAATTACTGCTTGTTGAACAGTTCAATGAATGCGTCAATATCCTCGCTGCCGGTGCCGAACTTCACCGGAGCTTCCGCAGAGTTATCTGCGGTGTTGTTGACGGGAGATACGGGGGTAGCTGCTTCCTTCTTCTGCTCGAAGCCGGTAGCAATGACGGTAACACGCATCTCGTCCTCGAACTCCTCACTCCAAGTAGCGCCGAAGATAATGTTTGCCTCGGGATTTGCGTTCTCCTGCACGATACCGGCAGCAGTTTCCACATCATCCAGAGTCAGCTCAGTAGAACCGGTCACATTGACCAGAACACCGGTAGCACCGTTGATGGAGGTCTCCAGCAAGGGGCTGTTGATAGCCAGCAGAGCAGCCTGCTCTGCCTTTTCACGGCCGGCAGCGATGCCCACGCCCATATGTGCGCGGCCAGCGTCCTTCATAACCGTGGTCACATCGGCAAAGTCCAGGTTGATGATCACGCGGGTGGATGCGCCAACCAGCTCGGCAATGGAAGTAACGGCCTGCTTCAGCACATCATCAGCGATGCCGAATGCATTGGCGAAGGTAATCTTCTGGTCGGTGACATACTTCAGGCGGTCATTGGGGATGACGATCAGGGAATCAACCTTAGCGGCCAGCTCTGCGATACCTGCATCAGCCTGACGCATACGGTTTGCGCCCTCGAACTTGAAGGGCTTGGTCACAACACCAACGGTCAGAATACCGGCCTCATGAGCCAGATCTGCAACGATGGGAGCTGCGCCAGTGCCGGTGCCGCCGCCCATACCGGCAGTGATGAACACCATATCGGTGCCTTCCAGAATCTTTGCGATAGCTGCACGGCTCTCCTCAGCAGACTTCTTGCCGATGTCGGGCTTGGAACCTGCTCCCATGCCTCCGGTGAGTTTTTCACCGATCTGGACCTTATTCTTGCAGCGAGAATTGTTCAAATCCTGCTTATCGGTATTCACGACCACAAAGTCAATGCCATCCACACCGGCATCGATCATACGGTTGATAACATTGTTACCTGCACCGCCGACACCGATGACCTTAATTTTAACCACACGCTCTTCAAACTGATTGGGCATTTTTCAAATCCTCCTATGTATGATTTGCAGCCGGGCCAACCCCATACTGCGTCAAATTACAAATGTACGCTTACATTCTAGCGCAAAAAATCTTTGCGGTCAATATCAATTTCGTATTTTTCAGCAAACTTTTTTGAATTTTTTCCGGAATTATTGGAAACTGGTGTATTTTACTTTATCATCTTCCTCGGTTGCCAAATTATTGAGGCAAACCTCCAGAATGCCGCTGTTGTGGCTTTCGCTGCTGAATTTGTCGATGGCACCCTTAACCAGGCTGATCTTGCGCAGAAGCTGCGTGGCATCGCCAAGCTTCGCCTGATACTGCTCGCCGTACCAAAATTCAAGATTGCCCAAATCGTGGACATCTATGCTCTTTGCCTGACCAATGATACCGTTGCGCTCCAGACAATCTATAATCTCAAAGGCGGTGGAAAGGCGGTTGGCATCCGTTACGGTGACGGGAATGGTTCCGCCGTTTTCATCCACGCCGGGTGCTGTGGTCTCCAGAGCCTTTGCCTGCTCCCCTTCCTTCGGGTCATCCAGCAGAACACCCAAAATCTTGGTGTGCTCATCCTCAGTGCCTCTTTCGGCCCTGCCGGTAACGCGGCCATTGGAATTGACCAGCCACCAATCATCGCCTGCGCCCTTGATGGCATAGCTCACGCGCATTTCTGTGATCTCAATGAGCACCATATTGGGCAGACGGATGCTGATACGGACATCCTTGACATAGTCAAGCTCCATAATCCGGGCTGCTGCACCGGGCAGTTCCAGAGAGAACAGGCTGTCTCCCTCGGAGATACCGGAGGCCTGACTGATCTCCCAAGCGGTATACTGGTCCATTCCGGACACCTGAATATGTTCTACCCGGAAAAACACTGACATTGCCAGCACCAACGCCAGCACAATGGCAAATACCGTTGCCAGCCGCAAAAGCAGACGATTGCGCAGAAAGGGCTTGGGCGGAGTGTACACCACATCCTGCAAAGGACGCGCTGCTTCTTTTTCTTCTTTTACCGGTGCGGTACGGTTTCTCGGCGGCCGTCCCGCAGTGGGTATCTGGGGTGGCGTGCGCCGGCGTACCGGTGGGGTCTGACCCAGTTTCTCTTTTGTATCCATATCCGTTCCTCCGGAATTATTTCTTGTTTTCTGCCAGTTCCTCGGCAATGCGGCAGATGCGGTCTGTGGAATCCGAGATCGCCATACGCCGCAGATTCGCACTCATCTCCCCTGCAAGGGAAGTATCCTTCAGCAGCTTTTCAATCTGCTGATAGACCGCCTGTGCGGTGCAATTCTGCTCCAAAAGTACAATGGCACCACCTCCTGCCTCCAACACCCGCGCATTCTTTTCCTGATGGTTATTGGTCACATTGGGCGAAGGAATCAGAATGCAGGGCACACCTGCTGCGGCAATCTCGTTGCAGGTACCGCTGCCGGCACGGCCGATGACCACATCCGCTGCAGCAAGCACCGTGGGCATATTGTAAATGTACTCACGCATATCGATGGTGGGACAGCTTTCCAGATCAACGCCCTTTTCCTTCACCAGATCAGGCATCCAGCTCCAACCGTAGCTGCCCACGGCGTGGATATGGCGAAAAGGAAAACCCTTTTCCTGCTCAATGGCAAACAGCTGCGCAATCATTTGATTCATCGCTCTTGCGCCCTGACTTCCAAAGGTAGACACCAGAAGCGGCTTCTTGCCGATACCCAGCTCCTGACGGGCTTTTTCCCGTTCTGTTTCCCAGAATTCCCGGCGGATGGGCATACCCACCACTTCCACCTTCTCGGGATGCTTATAATATTTGCGGCTTTCTTCAAAACAAACCAACACCCGGTCTGCCATATTAGCCACCATTTTGGTGGTCAAACCGGGGACGGCATTGGCCTCGTGGACACAAGTGGGGATCCCCAGCCTGCTGCCGGCGTAAAGTGCCGGAAAGCTGGCATAGCCGCCGGTTCCCACGATCACATCCGGCTTGAAATCCCGGATGATCTTCTTGCATTGGCTCACGGCGTCCATAACAGCCTTAACAGCCTTGATATTCTTCTTTATGGCTGCCAGATTCTTTCCGCGGCTCAGGCCGGAGCCGGGCAGCGTTTCCAATCTGTAGCCTGCCTTGGGCACCAGCTGCTCTTCCATATGCCCTTTCGCGCCGATAAATAGGATATTACAACCGGGATTGCGCTCCTTGATCATATTGGCAACGGCAATGGCCGGGTTGATATGTCCGCCGGTACCGCCGCAGGTAAAAATCACATTCATGTTGTAACCTCCTGATTTTTTGTCTTGTTACGCTGACGGGAAATGCTGAGCAGGATTCCCATCTCCCCCAAATTCACCGCAAGTGCGGTACCGCCGTAGGAGAAAAACGGCATTGCAATGCCCGTGGAGGGCAATAGATTTGTTACCACGCAGAGATTTAAAATCGTTTGCACTGCGATCAGTGCGATCAGCCCGGCCGCCAGAACTGTGGAAAACCGGTCCGATGCCCGAAGAGCGATCCAAAAGCCGCGGAAAATCAGCGCACCAAACAGTGCAATGATCAAAGCCGCACCGATCAGTCCCAATTCCTCACAGACAATGGCAAAAATATAGTCATTGTACTGAAACGGCAGGTACAGATATTTCTGCCGGCTTTTTCCAAAACCCAATCCGAACAGCCCTCCCGAGCCGATGGCATAGAGGGATTGCAGTATCTGATACCCCTTATCCGATGGGTCGCTTTCCGGATGCAGCCAAGCGGTGATCCGGTCTCCTGCATAGCCCATAAAGGATACATAGACAATTACAAAGACCACAGCCGCTCCGGCACCCGCCAGCAGCCATTTGGGATGGGTACCGGCCACAAACATAATGACTACAGCCACCGCACCCATCAGCATAATGGCAGAAAGATGCTTTTCCAGAGCCAGAGGAATCAGGATTCCCAGCAGTGCACCGCCAAACCCCAGCACACCGTACCGGAATTTCCGGGCATCTGTGCCAAAGCCCTTTGTCAGCTTGGCAAACAGCACGATCATAGTAAACTTGGCAATTTCCGACGGCTGAAACTGCAGTCCCGCAATGTTGATCCACCGTCTTGCCCCATTCACCGACTCCCCCGCTACCAGCACAAGCAGCAAAAGCGCAATGCTGACACCGTAAAGCGGCCATGCAATGCGGAGCCAAAAGGCAGCAGGAATCCTGCTGAAAAGCCACATACACGCCAGACCGATACCTGCGCATGCAGCTTGCTTCTGCAGATATTTTACAGAACTTGTATAGAGCGTATCATACATACTTTGGGCAGAGCTGGCCGAATAGAGCATGATAAGCCCCACCGTCAAAAGCAGCAGCACCAAAATCAAAAACGGGATGTCCACAGTTTCGCCGAGCATTTTTCGGCGGTCCTCCTTGGCATACAGTTTCCCTGCAGCCATAGAAGCTCCTTTCCCTATTTAGCCGATTCGACCGGCAATACCAAACCACGCGATGACGCACATCACCACAGAAACGGCAGTAAAGACCAGACAGATCTTTACTTCCTTCCAGCCACACATCTCAAAATGATGATGGATGGGAGACATCTTGAAAATGCGCTTGCCGTGGGTCAGCTTGAAATAGCCCACCTGCAGAATCACAGAAAGCGTTTCGATAATGTACACAAAGCCCACAAGGAGCAAAATCAGGGGCATATCCAGCGCAAAGGCCAAGGCGCATACCGCGCCGCCCAAAAACAGCGAGCCGGTGTCACCCATAAAAACCTTGGCAGGATGCCAGTTGAAGAACAGATAGGCAACCAGACCACCGGTCAAGGCCGCCGGCAGGATCGCCAGATCGTATTTCCCCATTGCAACCGCTGCAGCTGTGAAGAAGATCATCACGGGCAGCGTGACGCTGCCGCACAGGCCATCTATACCATCGGTGATGTTCACCGCGTTGTCGCAGCCGATCATTACGAACATAGAGAAGAACACATAAAGCAGCGGATGCAGCTCAAAATAAGTATTCACAAAGGGAATGTAGATGTTGCACTTGTTGGGGTCGAGCTTGTACAGCAGATAGACGAAAATTGCGGAAACCGCCATCTGCAGCAAGGCTTTTTGTATAGAAGTCAAACCCAGATTGCGCTTGTATTTTGCCTTGCAGAAATCGTCCAAAAATCCCACCAAGCCGAAGCACAGGCTCAATGCCAGTACATACAATACGGTGTAATCCACCATAATGGGCAGATTGCCCACAATGCACAGAATGGAGCCGAAAATGAAGAACAAACCTCCCATCATCGGGGTTCCTGCCTTATTGTTATGCCATGTAGGGCCAACCTCACGGATGGATTGTCCGGCTTTCAGGGCGCGCAGCACCGGCAGCAGCAACACACCCAATAAACCGGATAGAATACCGCCGGCCACCACTGTGATTATGATTCTCTCCATATCTCTTTCCTCCGCTTATGCATCCGTCGCCAGAAACAGCTCCAGCGTCAATTCCATATGCATTCCGTGACTGCCCTTGAAGAGCAGCGTATCTCCGGGTTTTGCCATTTTCTTCAGTTGTCCTGCCAATGCCTGTCGGTCCGAGAAGGCGTAGGCTTCCTGCATATTGCCGGAAACAGCACCTTCGACCATTTTGGCACTGTTCGGTCCATAGGCAAAGAGTATATCCGCCTGCTTTGCCGCAAGGCAGCCAACGCGGTAATGCTCCTCCGGGGCACGCTGACCCAGCTCAAGCATATCACCCAACACCGCGATCCGTCTACCGGATTTTTTTCCCAGTACCGCCAATGCAGCAGCCATAGACTCAGGACCTGCATTGTAACAGTCTTTAATAATGGTAACGCCCTTTGCCTCAAAGATTTCCTGCCGGCCTGCCATATTCTTAAAGCAGCCCAGTGCCTCACTGATCCGTTCAGGTGAAACACCCAGCTGCAGACCGACACTGACGGCAGCCAGCGCATCGGGAACATAGTGTTCACCCTCCAGCGCAAGGCATACGCCAAAGGTCTCCTGCCCGGCATTTACCCGGAAAGAAAGACTGTTTTCATCCATCATAACATCTGTTGCACACACAGCGCAATCGGAATTTTTCTCACCAAAGTACACATACGGCACATTCAGCTCATTGCGGACAGGCCAGAGCATATCATCGTCACCGTTGAGAAGGATCGTTCCCCCGGGTTGAAGACCTTCCAGAATCTCCAGCTTTGCCTTGCGGATACCCTCCTGGGTGCCCAGATGCTCAATATGCATCGTGCCTATATTGATGATGACCGCCAAATCGGGACGGGCAATATTTGTCAGATAGGCAATCTCCCGGAAATGGTTCATACCCATCTCCAGCACCGCAATCTCCGTTCCCTCGGGAATGGAGAGCACAGCCATAGGCATACCTATGTCATTATTGTGATTGGCAGGGGTTTTTGCCACCCGATAAGTGGTTTCCAGCACTGCAGCAATCATTTCCTTGGTTGTGGATTTTCCCACAGAGCCGGTAACACCAACCACTTTCAACCCCAGACGCTCCCGTTCTGCCCGGGCAATTTGTCCCATCGCGATACGGGTGTCCTCCACCACAATGGCAGGATAATCCCCATCGCAATGGGTACAAAGAACTGCGGCGGCTCCCTTTTCCAGTGCCATCGGAATGAAATCGTGCCCATCTCGCACGCCCTGCAATGCCACGAACAGCTGTCCCGGCTCAAGCTTGCGGGTATCGTTGTTCGCGCCGTAAAAAGCCACATCCGCATATTTAGGGTCAATTGCGCCGCCGCACCAAGCTGCCGCCTGCGCCAAAGTGATTTGTGCCATAATTACCTCGTTTCCATCAAATGGGCAGCGACCTCTTCCCGCTCGTCCAGATGATGCTTTACGCCGTTGATTTCCTGATAGGTTTCGTGGCCCTTACCGGCCAATACTATCATATCATCTTTTTGCGCAATGTCCATAGCATATCGAATCGCTTTTCGTCGTTCCTCAATAACAATGTAGTTGTCCTTCTCCTTGGATACGCCTGCCAGAATATCTGCGATAATATCCATTGGAGCTTCTGTCCGGGGATTATCGGAGGTGATCACTGCCAGATCGGACAGTTCCACACCGATTCTGCCCATAATGGGACGCTTCACCGGATCCCGGTCACCGCCGCAGCCAAAGACCGCAATCAGGCGACCCTTGCAGAAATCCCGAACGGAACGCAGAACATTCTCAAGACCGTCCGGCGTATGGGCGTAGTCGATTAGTATCGTGTAGGGCTTTCCGGGGGTAGGAACCACCTCTACCCTGCCCTTAACGCCCTTGGCAGTTGCCAGAGCTTTGGCAGCGGCCTCAAGGGTTATCCCCAGCTGCAAGGCAATACCCAAAGCCGTCAGCGCATTATAGACTGTAAATCTGCCGGGAATGGGCAGTGTCACCGCCTGACGCTGATTCTCTGTAACCGCCACAAAGGAAATGCCGTCGGAGTGCAGCTGCAGCTGCTCTGCGTATAACGCTGCCTTCCCATTTGTGGAGGTGGTCAGTAAGCTGCCGGCAGCTGCTTGGGCAAATCTGTCAAAATAGGAATCGTCCTGGTTGGCCACAGCTTTATCGCAGCGGCGGAACAGCTCTGCCTTTGCATCGCAATAGGCATCCATCGTCTTATGGAAATCCAGATGATCTTCCGTCAGATTTGTAAAGGCCGCCACATCAAAGCGGATACCTGCCACCCGGTCCAAGCTGATAGCGTGGGAAGAAACCTCCATCACCACATAGCTACAGCCGGCATCCCGCATTCTGGCAAAGAGTGCCTGCAGCTCAAAGCTTTCGGGCGTGGTGCGTTCGGTAGGGATGACTTCCTCACCGATCAAATTCTCCATTGTGCCGATCAGACCTACCTTTGCGCCCAAGGTCTTCTCCAGAATCTGCTTTAAAAGCAAAGTGGAAGAGGTCTTGCCATTGGTGCCGGTGATGCCGATCATCGTCATACTCTTTGCTGGATGGCCGAAATAGTTACAGCCCAGCATTGCCAGCGCAAAGCGATCGGACTCCACCAAAATATAAGGCACATTCCCCTCAGGCTTTTTGGCGGTCACCACCGCAACGGCACCCTTTTCCAGAGCCATAGGGATAAAGCGATTACCGTCGGTGGCAAAGCCGCTAATGGCCACAAACAGACCTCCTGCCACCACTTTACGGGAATCGTAAGCAATATTTGTAATTTCCAGTTCGGGATCGGCGGTGCATTCCAGCACTGGGATTCCCTTCAACAGTTCTTTCAGTTTCATAGTAGGTCCTCACTTTTGTTCAACCTGATCTTTGGTAACGCCGAGATACGGCAGAATATCCGCCATCACCGCACCCACTGTAGGTGCTGCCATCTGTCCGCCGGAAATATACATTCCCGTTGCCCTTGAAGGGGTGTCTAACGCTACAAGTACAATATACTGCGGATTTTCCATTGGCGCAACCCCTATAAAGGAAACAATTTTATCCAAAGTTGGCTGTCCGTTTTCGTCTAAAACATCAATTTTCTCACTTGTGCCTGTTTTTCCACCGATGGAAAAGCCTGCAACTGCGGCATTTTTGGCCGTTCCCACATCCACAACGGATTTTAAAAGCTCGCACATGGTCTTGGAGGTCTGCTCGCTGATGACCTGACGGATGACCGTCGGCTCCTGCAGCAAAACGGTTTTTCCCTCCGCTGACAGCACTTCCTCCACAATATAGGGTTCCATCAGATTGCCACCGTTAACCACAGCGGCAACAGCCCGTACCAGCTGCAAGGGGGTCAGCTTGAAGGTCTGCCCGAAAGAGCCGGAGGTTAAGGATGCCGTTCCCCATTTATCCGTATTGGTAATCAATTCCTTGGGGAAAAACACGCCCTTGCTCTCCCCTGCCAAGTCGATACCGGTTTTTTCCATAATGCCGAAACGGCTGATATAGTCATAAAACCGCTCACCGCCCAGCTTCAGGGCAATATGGGCAAAAGCCAGATTACAGGAATTCTGCAAGGCCTGCGCCGTGGTTTCCGAACCGTGGCCCGTAGACCGCCAGCAATGGAGCAGCTGAGAGCGTCCGGGAATCTTTTCTGCTCCATTGCAGTGGAATCCTGTTTTTAAATCGATTGCCCCACAATCCAGAGCCGAGGCCATCGTAAGCACCTTAAAGGTTGAGCCCGGCTCATACCCATCGGATAACACGCGATTGCGCCATTGCTTTAGGCGGGCTGCAGAAAGTGCTTCCTCATAAGCTGCTTTCCCCTTTTCCCGGGCTTCCGAGCCTTCCGGCTGTGCCAGATAGGCAAGGCGCAGCTGCTCCAGCTCCTGCGCTGTTGTCGGGTCGGCAATTTCCAGATAGTTATTGGGATCATAGCCACCCAAGGTGGCCATTGCCAGAATTTTCCCGGTCTTGACCTCCATAACCATACCGAATGCACCGTTTTGCACATCGTAACGGGCAATGGCGGAGCGCATCTGCTTTTCCAGGCACGCCTGCACTGTGGCATCCAGCGTCAGCACCACACTGCAGCCGGGAATTGCCGCTACATACTTTTCGTAGGAATAGGGCATATCCATTTCATTATTGCCCTTAGTGGTGATCACCTTTCCTGCCGTGCCCTCCAAATAGGCATTATATGCCGCCTCGATGCCCTCAGCGCCCGTATTGGAAGCATTGGTAAACCCAAGCACCTGAGATGCCAGCGTCCCGTACGGGTAGCTGCGTTTGGAGCTTGGCTCCAAATGGACACCGGATATTTGATTTTCATTTATAAAGCTGCGCACCAAGGCAGCCGTTTCTTCGTCAATATTGGCAGCCACCTGCTGATACCGCTTGGTCAAATCCTTGCTCAGGCGCAGAATTTTTTCTTTGTCAACACCCAGAATGTCACTCAGATTCTGCGCCACTAAATTCAAATCCGCTTTGGACTGCTTCAGCTCGTGGGGATCCAGATAGACATTCTCCACCGTATGGGAAATGGCCAGAATATTCATATTCCGGTCGTAGATCGTCCCCCGATGCGCAGTTACTGTGGTTGTCCGTGTCTGATTCCGCAGCGCAAGATTGGCATAGTAACTGTAGTCCGTAATCATCAGCTGATACAGCTGCAGCACAATGGGTATAAAAACAGCAAATCCCAGGATCACCATAATGGCGATGATCCTGCGGTGTTGTCCTGAATCCGCACGAATGCGGACATATTCCCTTTTCGTTTCCCGTTTTGCCATATAGCACCGGCCTTTCCGACTCAATAGGCTTTAAATGGGCAGCAAGGAACCCCTCGCCGCCCATTGCAGCTATTCAATCATATTGGCCGGAAACGGCATTATGCAAACATTCCCACCAAGAATGCCCAGAAGCTCTCCCATGCGGTCAGCTCCTCAACGATTTCAGGCTCGTTCACCTGCATCTGAATATGGGTAACCTGATCCGCAGGGACCATACCCATCGCTTGGGCAATGCTCTGAACCTCCTCCAGATCATAGCCGGAGGTATATGTATCCTGCAGCTGTGCATTCTGCTCCTGCAGACTGATCACATACTCTTCGTACATCCGGGCTTCCTCCCGGGCCTGATTCATCTGCACCAAGCTGACGATCAGCAGGACAGACAGCACAACCGCTGCCAGAATACCGCCGATAGCAGCCAAATCAAAGGAGATCAGCCATTTCTGCTGCTTCTTGACTTGGGGCAGTTGTGCAGATGTTGTGTAATGGGTCTTCTTCTCCGGCTGAGGCGCACAGGTGCCGGATACATAAGCATTGATATATTGGACCTTGGTCTCCATTGCCATGAAGATCTCTCCTTTGTTTATATTTTTTCACAGATGCGCAGCTTTGCGCTCCGGGCTCTGGGGTTGCGCTCCAATTCTTCATCTCCGGAAACGATTGGCTTCCGGGTCAGAATCTTCACACTGGGCTTTTTGCCGCACACGCAGACCGGGAAATTGGGCGGGCAGGTGCAGCCCCTTGCGGCATCCGCCATACCGTTTTTCACGATCCGGTCCTCCAGAGAATGGAAGGTAATGATGGCCAGACGGCCGCCGGGATTCAGCTTGGGGATGGCATCATCCATCACCTGCCGTACCGCGCCCAATTCATCATTCACCGCGATGCGGATAGCTTGGAAGCTGCGTTTTGCAGGATGCTGTTTTTCCCGCAATGCCGCAGCAGGCATTGCGCTGCGGATCACATCTACCAGTTCAAGGGTTGTTTTTATGGGGCGTTCCTCCCGGACGCGGCAGATATTTGCCGCGATTTGGGGGGCATATCGCTCTTCGCCGTAATCGAAAAGAATCCGACGCAGCTGCTCATAGGACCAAGTATTGACCACCTCTTCGGCGGTCAGGGCGTCGCCGTTGTTCATCCGCATATCCAGTGGCGCATCCACCATATAGGAAAAGCCGCGGCTGCCGTCGTCCAGTTGCGGAGACGAAACGCCCAGATCCAGTAAAATGCCGTCCACGCCCTCGATTTCCAAATCCTCCAGCACATTGGCTATCTCGCAGAAATTGGAATGCACCAGCGTAACCCGGTCGGCAAATGGTGCCAGCCGCTCCCCTGCTGCCTTTAGGGCGATGGGGTCCCGGTCAATGCCGATCAGGCGGCCGGTGGTAAGACGGGCGGCAATCTGGGAGGAATGACCCGCTCCACCGAGGGTTCCGTCTACATATATGCCATCGGGGCGAATGTTCAGGCCCTCGATGCACTCGTCCAGCAGGACGGAAATATGATGAAACTCACTCATAGGCCGAGAGCCTCCAAGGACGCCAGCAGCTTTTCAGGGGTAAGGTTGTCGTTTTCAAAGGCATTGAACTCGTCAACATCCCAAATTTCTGCCTGACCTGCACGACCAACGATCATCACTTCTTTGGAGATGCCTGCATACCTCAGCAGGAATTGGGACAGGGAGAAACGGAACTGTCTGTCCGGCTCACACTCCACAGCATTCATAAAGATCAAGCTGGTTGCATCTCCCTTTTGGGCGATGGGCAGCCGATCATAGTTTTCACTGAGGGTTTGCCAGTCAGCATCCTTGTAGATGGTTAGACACCGATGACCGCAGTTCACGCCAAGAGTGACGAAAAATTTTCCACCCAGCTCCTCTCGCAGCTTTGCAGGGACGAAAAGACGGTTCTTATCATCCATTTTTGCAATATACTTGCCAATCATCGGCCTCACCTCCTCCATTTTGCACCACTTTGCAACCATTTTGTACCACTTACTGACAGTATAATACCTCTTTCATTAAAAATCAATCTTTTTTTGCAAAAAAGTTCGATTTTTTTCGTAAAAAACGGCAAAATCCTTTATTTCGAACGCTTGTTCGTTATAGTTTGACTATATTTGGAAAAAAATGCGGTTTTCCTGCAGTCTCACATCAATTTGCGTGGGCTTTTTACTGCATCTGAGCAGTTCCTCCGACAGCGGTCCTTCTATTTCAGATTGGATCAACCTGCGCAGCTGCCGTGCTCCGTCCTTACTCTTACATTGTGCGGAAAGATGCCCCGGCAAATCCTCGGACAAATCCAGCCGAATGCCGATCCGCTCCATTCTCCCCTGCAGCTGGGTCAGATATTTCCCGGCAACGGCCTCCAGTTCTTTCGCTCCCAAGGGTGCAAAGGGGATAATCTGATCCAACCGTCCCAAGAATTCCGGCAAAAAGGTCTGTCGTAACGCATCCTCCTGCCCCTGTGTCTGTCCAATCGGCTGAAAGCCCAAGCCCTCTCCCCGAAGGTGACCGCCGGTATTGGAGGTCATTACAACAATGGCGTTTTTAAAGCTCACCCGTCGCCCGGTGGAATCCGTCAGTACCCCCTCTTCCATAATTTGCAGCAGCAGACCCAGCACATCCGGATGGGCCTTTTCCAGCTCATCCAGCAACACAAGACAGTATGGTCTTCTCCGTACCGCTTCTGTCAGCTTGCCGCCCTCGTCATAGCCCACATAACCGGGAGGGGCCCCAATGAGCCGAGATACGGATTGCTTTTCGATATACTCGGTCATATCCAGCCGGATCATCGCATCCCGGCTGCCATAAAGCTCTTCTGCAAGGGCTCTGCACAGTTCCGTCTTGCCTACGCCGGTAGGGCCCGTAAACATCAGGCATGCCACCGGACGGTTCTCATCCCGGATGCCGGAAAAGCTCCGACGGACTGCCTCTGAGACGCCCTGCACCGCCTTTTCCTGTCCGATAACGCTTTGGGAAAGAATCTGCTCCAATTCCATCAGCCGCTGCCGCTGATCCGCTGTAAGCCTTCCAACCGGGATCCCCGTCCGGGCCGAAACCGCCCATGCAATATCCCCACCGGTAACCGCCCGGGGACGCTTGTGATCACCACTCTTAGCCACCATTTTCTGCATCTTATCCCGCAGCTCCGCCGCCTTTTCAAACCGACTTTCCCGCACTGCTTCATTCAGAGCCTGCTCTAAATTCTGCTGGGTGGCATTGCGGTTGTAGCGCAGTTCCTCCATCCGGGCATGGGCCGCGCCCTCGTCCACCAGATCAATGGCCTTATCCGGCAGATACAGATCCGGCAAATACCGCACAGACAGCCGCAAAGCCTCCTCAAGGGCATTCTGGGTGATACGAATGCGGTGGTGCTTCTCCAAGCCGGGACGCAGCCCCTCCAGAATTGCCATCGTCGCCTGATGGTCCGGCTCCTCCACCGTCACCGGGCGAAACCGCCGCTCCAACGCCGGGTCTTTTTCAATATACCTGCGATACTCTGTCAAGGTAGTTGCCCCCAGCATCTGCAGCTCTCCTCTGCCCAACGCAGGTTTGAAGATATTAGCTGCATCAATCGCGCCCTCTGCTGCCCCTGCGCCCACGATCGTGTGCATCTCATCCACGAAGAGAATCACATCTCCGCAGCGTTTGATCTCCTGCAGCACATCCCGGAGCCGTTCCTCAAATTCGCCCCGGTACTTTGTGCCGGCCACCAGATTGGCCATATTCAGGCTGATTAGCCGCTTATCCTTCAGCTGAGGCGGTACATCCCCCACACTGAGCCGCTGCGCAAGCCCTTCTGCAATTGCGGTCTTGCCAACGCCTGGTTCTCCTACCAACGCGGGGTTGTTTTTATTCTTGCGGCTTAAAATGCCGATTACCATTTCGATTTCCCGATCTCTGCCGATCACCCGTTCCATCGTGGAGGCTTTCAGAACCAGGTCCTCACTGAACTGCTCCAATAATTTCAATTCCACCGCTCCTTTTTTGATTTTGGCAGGTGCTTGGCTCTGCCACTGCATATACTCAATTGTCCTTGTGAACATCTCATTCCGGTCTGCCTGTACCCCGTCCAACATCCTTTGGGCCCCGCAGGACCGGGCACGCAGCAGGGACAACAGAATATGGCTTGCCCCTACGCCTGCGCTGCCGAAACGCCGGGCTTCCCGCCCGGCGTCCCGGAGTATCGCCTTAACTGACGGTGTCAGTCCTTGAGGCAATGGCAAACAGGGCGTACCGTTACCGCAAAAACCGAGTGCGGCGCACTTGGTCAAATCCCTGCTCAGCCCGAAACCTGCCAGCAGCTGCCCCACCCAACCGTTATTGCTGCTGAGTGCGATCAGAATGTGTTCACTACCAACATAACTATGTCCGAAATTCCGTGCAATTCCAGCCGCCTCCTGAATCAAGCGGTTGCTTTCCGGCTCCAAATACATATCATCCCTCCCTCATCTGCAAATTTTCGCCTAAAAAGCTAAAAAATATACGAAAGAAATTGAAAAAAGCAATTGCATTTTCCAAAATCCATGTTAGAATAAAAGGGCGATTGCAAGTACTGCGATTGCCGACTACAACATAATGGAGGGAAAGTCATGGCTTACAATATTACCGATGCTTGCGTCAAGTGCGGTTCCTGCGCTGACAACTGCCCCGTTGAGGCTATCTCCGAGGGCGACGACAAGTTCGTCATCGATGCTGATGTTTGTGTCAGCTGCGGCGCTTGCGCTGACAACTGCCCCGTCGAAGCTATCGAGGAAGGCTGATTCTTCCGAACCCAAGTCAGTCTGCGCACTCTGGTTGTCCGGTTGCGCAGGCTGATTTTTTTAGAGGTCATCTATGGAAACACTTTCTAACGGTTATACCCTGAACATTCCCGAGGGTGCTTTTCCCCTGAGCACAGATTCCATACTACTCAGCGACTTTGTTAAACTCCCCGCCCAGGCCCGAGTTTTGGATTTGGGTTCCGGCTGTGGTACGCTGGGCATTTTACTGTGCGCAAAAGATGTAAACTGTCACATCACCGGCGTGGAGCTGGATGTCACTGCCCACGAGGCAGCGCAGGAGAATATCAATGCTAATCAATTATCGGAGCGGATGCAGAGCATTTGTGCGGATCTGAGAAATCCGGAGCAATTCTCTTCCGGCCATTTTGATGTTTGCATTTCCAATCCCCCCTACTTCACCGGCGGTCCCGCCAGTCATAGAGCTCCCACCGCCCGTCGTGATGACCACTGCACAACAGAGGAGCTTTTCGCTGCAGCGGGAAAAATGCTGAAATTTGGCGGTGACTTTTACCTTGTCCACAAGCCGGAACGGCTGGCTGAAATCTGTACCATCGCCGCAAGACATAAGCTGGAACCCAAACGGCTGCGCCTGATCCGCTACCGACCGGAGAGCGGAATCTCTCTGATCCTCCTTGCCTGCCGCAAGGGTGGCAAGCCGGGACTTATCTGGGAAGAGCGTTGTCTTTTTGACAGTCAGCAACAACCGACAGAATATTATCGTACACTCTATCATCTTTAAGGAGGCAGACCATGGCAGGAATGTTATATCTGGTCCCTACCCCCATCGGTAATTTAGGGGATATCTCCCTTCGCTGCCGGGAAACTCTGGAACAAGCGGATTTTATTGCCGCAGAGGATACCCGGGTCAGCCTGAAGCTACTGAATCATTTGGGCATAAAAAAGAGCCTCGTCAGCTACTTTGAGCATAACAAGGCCACAAAAGGCGATTTGATTGTCCAGCGGATTCTGGCCGGTGAAACCTGCGCTTTGGTTTCCGATGCAGGCAGCCCGGCTATCTCCGATCCCGGCGAGGAGCTGGTGAAGCAGTGCGCTGAAGCCGGTATTACCGTATGTGCCATCCCCGGCCCGTGCGCCGCGATCACCGCACTGAGCATCTCAGGGCAAAGCACCGGCAGATTCTGCTTTGAGGGCTTTTTGTCCACAGCCAAAAAGAGCCGCAAGGAGCATCTGGACAGTTTGGCGGCAGAGACGCGCACTATGATTTTCTACGAAGCCCCCCATAAGCTTCTTTCCACCTTGGAAGATATGGCTGCCGTTTTTGGTGCCGATCGTCCCATCAGCCTTTGCCGGGAGCTGACCAAACTCCATGAAGAGGTGGTGCGCACCACTTTGGGCGAAGCGGTAGATAAATATACCGACACACCGCCAAAGGGTGAATTTGTTCTTGTGGTGGCCGGCGCAACGGTAACAGAAAAAGAAAGTGCCACTCCGGCGGACGCCGCCGCAAGAGTGGCTGAGCTGATGGCAGAGGGTCTTTCCCGTAAGGATGCCATCAAGCAGACCGCCAAGGAATTGAACCTGCCAAAGAATGTGGTCTACGATGCCGCATTGCAGGAGTGAGGTAGGATTATGAAAAAATATCCCTTGACAGAAACTGACAAAAAGCTGATTGGCCAAGCATTGGAAGTTCTTGAAATGAATTTCGACGACGGCATTTATAATCACACCGTCGGATGCGCTCTGCTGTGCAAAAACGGCCATATTTACACGGGCGTAAATTGCGATGGCATCCATGGCTCCTGTGCTGAGTATATCACCATTGGTATTGCGATTTCTGCCGGTGAGCGGGAATTTGAGACCATCGTTGCCGTCCACGACAAGGCAGAAAAATTCGTCATCTCCCCTTGCGGAAACTGCCGGCAGATGCTCTTTGAATACTGTCCGGATATCAAAGTTATCGTCAAGGACGAAACCGGTGAACTGGTTAAAGTAACCGCCAAAGACCTGCTCCCCTTCGCTTGGGAACCGGTCATTTGTTAAACAGCAACAGCCGCCTGCTTAAACGCAGGCGGCTGTATTTCTCTTGGCATATATTTGGTACTCATCGGGCATGGTATCCTGTCACCGTTACGGTAGCTGCCAGATTGCCCAACGAATCTGTCACATCCACATGATAGCAGGCTGTGGTCTTTCCGTCCTTCACGCAAGTTGCTTTGGCAACCAGCTTTTCTCCCTTGGCAGACCCCAGAAAAGAAATGTCGGAGCGCAGAGATACGCACCCCATCTTTTCCCAATTTGCTGCCACCGCAAAAGCAAAATCCGCCAGCATAAAATATACGCCGCCCATTACCGCACCCATAGCATTGCGATGAGAATCCGTAATGACCAAGCTGCAGGTCGCACAATGGTCTCCGATTTCCTCGATTACTGCCCCATTTTCCGTTGCAAAGCGGTCAGCCTTAAATTGATTTTTCACTTCTTCCAGTGTTTTCTTGTATTCCATACACATAGCCTCTTTTCACAGTAATCAAAAACTCATTTTCAGTGCGTCCATTGTATCACTGACAGTATTAAAAATCAAGCAGCACTATAAAAGGCGGGAGCATGCTCCCGCCTTAAAAGCTATTTCTTTGCCAGTTCATTGGTGTCCACACTGTTTCGGTAAACCACAAACCGCTGGAACAGGAATTCTGTGACGAAGTTCAGCACCATATTGATGGCAGTAACAAGGTACTCATTCCACAGCATTGTATCAGTCAGATAATGCTCCAGCCAAGTGGATGCAGGGGTGAACACGCAGTAATACAGAGCCACCAGCAGCATTGCCTTGCCGATGTTCTCTGTGGATTTGAATGTATATTTCCGGTTAAAGGTGAAGTTCCAGATGACGGACAGCACCAGTGAAATCAAATAGGACAGCCATTCCTGCAGACCGACCAGCTCATTCAGCAGTGCAAAGCTGCCAAATTGAATAATACCGGCAGATGCGGAAAACAGCACGAACTTCAGCGTGCGAAAAATCTCTTTTTTATTCATACTACTTCTCCAAAAACAGCCGCAGCGGATGCTGCGGCTGTATATTCATGGATGATTATTCCTCGTCCTCTGTGGTGAACTCCAGAGTCTCACCGCAGTTGGGGCAGATCATACTCCCCTGCTCCAGAACCTCTTCGTCGAAGTTGATAACCTCGCCGCAGGCGCACTTTACCTCGTAAATGATGGAATCCTCGTCGCCGAAGTCAAAGCCTTCGTCGTCATAGTCCTCGTCATCATCGTAGTCGTCGTAATCCTCGTCCTCGTCGTCATAGTCATCAAAGTCGTCCTCGTCGTCCATGAGGAAATCCTCGATGGCGTCCAGATCCTCTTCGATCTCGTCCAGCTCGTCGGAGATGGCGATGGTGGTATCCTCTACAGCGGTCAGCTTCTTGGTCACATCCCCAAGCAGGTCCACGATGGCGGCAATCATTTTGCCCTCAGCGGACTCGGTGTTCAGGTTCAGGCCATCCATCAGACCCTTCAGGTATGCGGACTGTTCGGAAATGGTCATAATTGTTCTCCTTATTGGAATTTAAAACTTAAGCCTTGGAACGGCCCAGATACTCACCGGTACGGGTGTCGATCTGGATCTTGTCGCCCTCGTTGATGAACAGAGGCACCTTAACCTCAGCACCGGTCTCCACGGTAGCGGGCTTGGTCACATTGGTAGCGGTGTTGCCGGCAAAGCCGGGCTCGGTCTCGGTAACGATCAGATCCACAAAGTTGGGGACTTCAACGCCGAAGACCTTGCCCTTGTAGCTCATAACGGTGCAAACATCATTTTCCTTGACGAACTTGAAGGAATCGTCCAGAACACTGCCGTCCAGGGGCTCCATCTCGTAGGTCTCGGGGTCCATGAAGTAGTACAGACCGCCATCGTTGTAGGAGTACTCCATCTTCTTTCTCTCAACGAAAGCAGTGGGGAACTTGGCAGAGGGGTTCAAGCTGGTTTCGGTCACGCCGCCGGTGATGACATTTCTCATCTTAACGCGGACAAAAGCAGCACCCTTACCGGGCTTAACATGCTGGAACTCGATGACCTGCATAACCTTGCCGTCCATCTCAAAGGTAATGCCGTTTCTAATATCGCCTGCAGAAATCATTTTAATATCCTCCTAAAGTGTGTCCCTTGCGGGGTTTGTATACATTTTATAACTAGTATATTCTAACCTAAAAAGCGGCATATTGCAAGGGGAAAATCATATTTTTTTGCGGAAAATATCAATTTTTTCGCTTTTTGGACGCAAAGATAAATGGTAATTCCAAAATATGCCTTGCTTTCAGCCAGAAATTATGATTGTCAATGGCCTCTACCAGCACGGAACACACACCGCAGCCATTGGCCCCCAGCACATCCGTATAAATCTGATCTCCCACCAGAGCGCATTGGGATGCCGGAATTCGGTAGCGTTTCAAGCATTCCCGAATGCCCTTGGAAAAGGGCTTTTTTGCGTGGGTGATACAATCAATGCCATATTTTTGGCAGAATATCTTTACCCGGTTTCTCTTAGAGTTGGAAACTACACACAGCTGAATATCCGTCTTTTTCATTCTCTCAAGCCATTGCAGAAACTCAGCTGTGGGAATGTCGGTAGTGTAAGGCACAATGGTATTGTCAAAATCCATCATCAGCAGACGGATGCCTTGATGGGTAAGATATTCCTCTGTCAGCTGGGTAATATCGTGAGCTACAGCCTTTGGAAGCAAGGAAAACGGCATACTCCTGCCCATCCTTTCGTATGATATAGAAGATTATACCACGAAAGGTAGCATTTGTCTATGGAAATTCCGCTTTACCTTGCTATGACCGCTGCAGAATACTCCGGCTGCACTGAGCTTCCGGCCCACATGGGCTGGATGGCCTGCCATTTTTCCCCTTCCGGCCCGGGTCTTTCCAATATGCCGCCTTATCTGCCAACCGGCTCTGTGCTGCTGGTGGATGACAGCAACCCCTTTTGCGATCATCAGGCAAGAATCATCGCCCGACAGCTTGCAGAGGCTGTGGAAAAATGGCATCTGTGCTCTGTTGTGCTGGATTTTCAGCGGCCAGTTGATCCGGATGTAAAAAAAATGGCGGAGCATCTGCACTCTGCACTCCCCTGCCCGGTCGTGGTCACGCCGGACTATGCACCGTCAGCATCCCCAATACTGCTGCCACCCTGCCCTCCAAATCGACGGTTGCAGGACCATATCGCGCCCTTCAAGGGCCGGGATATATGGTTGGAGCTTGCATTGGAGGGTATGTCAATACATATCAGCAGAGCAGGTTCTCACGCAGAACCATTGCCCTATACAAGCGCAGCTGAATTTCCCCATTGGGATGAAAGGCTTCATTGTCATTACAGAATCATACGCGCAACGGACTCTGTGACCTTCCATCTTCAGCGCAGCCGTGAGGATCTTCAGAAGCTGCTGGCAAACGCCGATGGGCTTGGCATCACCCACGCCATCGGTCTGTGGCAGGAATTTGCATAAAAAAGGAACCCCCCGGTGAAACCGGGGGTTCTTCATATGCGGGCATAGCCCTCTGTTCCTCGCGTAACACGTAAACGCGTAATTCTATTCTGCCAACTGCGAAATAGATAGCTGTTGACACACAC
>SVLL01000033.1 GCA_015067935.1 Oscillospiraceae bacterium
GCCGGTGGAAGAGTTGGTTGCGCTCATCTCGGGATCGGTAGCAGTGCCCATATTGGCATACTCGCCCAGATTGGTGTTGGGCAGGTAGTCAGCATTGTGGTTGAAGGTAGTCTGGACAGCTGCACCGTAGTTCAGCATATCAACCAGAATACGGCAAACCTTTGCGTTGCTTGCGTTCTTGGGCAGCATGGACAGTGCCAGAGACTCGACGGATGCGGTGTAGGACTGACCAACGAAGGTCTTGCCATCCTTGACACCGTACATAGTCAGGGTAACTTCCTCAGCCATGGACCAGGACAGGATCTGCTGATCGAACAGCAGGTACATGCCGTAGTAAGGCATACCGGTCAGCTTGGTGGTGACTGCACCCTTGACGGGATCGATCTGGATGGCTTCAACATACAGCTCGTCGTAGGTGTTGGCCAGGCTGCCGTTAGCCAGCAGCTGCATACCAATGTAGTCCTGGAAGGACAGGCTGGGTGCCTGCAGGAAGACCAGATCGTCAGCCTTCTCGGGGCCAACCTGCCGGACATAGCCGCAAACATCACAAGTTGTGTCACTGTCGTCTTCATAGGTGTGATTCTGATGTTCCCACTCACCCTCTGTCATTTCCCATTTCTGAGAGCCGACCTCCACATATGCGCCATTGACACAATCCTTCAGCATTGCGCCGAACTGCGTATCCGTAGCAGGAGTCCATACGCCCTCCCAACTGTTGAGGATAACTACCACACCGGTGGACAGAATGGTCAGCTTACCACCCTTTGCTCCGAAGGTAGTACCATAATTGAGGAGAGAAATGTCTGCCTTACCGGCAACCACAATGATACCGGCGCAATTGAGCGTTGCATCAGCACTGGCCGTAACTGTTACACCTTCTGCGATTGTCATTGTCAAACCAGCAGGGATCTCATAGGTCACGCCGGCAACAAGTGCTGTATCGGATGCAACGGTGGAGTTTTGCAGCAGGGTGACCACATCACCGGACTTGGTTGCAGCCAGAGCGTCTGTCAGCGTTGCATACAGCTGATCACCAATCTTGGCAACAGCAATCAGCATAGAACCCTCATCGGCAATTGTGTCGGTTGCATCGCAGCGATCGCACTTTGCGGTCTTTGTACCGTCAGATGTAAAGGTTGCATTGCCGTCGGAAACATAGTTGGTAAAGCTATGGGACAGCTTCTCCCCTTCTGTTGTACCGCAGGCGGTACAGGTCTTGGGCGCATCGCAGGTTGCGTCTGCCCACTGGTGACCCAATGCAGGCACATTGTTACCGACGGTGAAGTCGCCGCATACGGGACAGTTGAAAATTGTGAAGCCGGCTGTTGTGCAGGTAGGCGGTGTAACCGTTTCCAGATAGGCGTGTCCGTTGGCAGGAACCTGATCGCTCACATAGCTGTCACCGCAAGCGGAGCAGGTATGGGTTGTATAACCACCGACGGTGCAGGTAGGCTTGGTAACAACAGCATTGTAATTGTGACCCAGTGCCTCACCCTCAACAGTACCGCAAACAGAGCAGTACTTGGCAGTGGTACAGGTTGCATCCACCCAGCTGTGGTTGCCGCCGACACCTTCTGTCTTCCCGCAAATGGTACAGGTTTTAGGTTCGGTACAGCTGCTGCTTGTCCAGGCGTGCTGTGTACGGGTTGCAGAAAGCATGTACTCATTGCTGTTGGTTGTACCGTTGGTATTGTTGATGGTAATCTGATTCCACTGCTCCGCAGTTCCGCAATAGACAATGGTTTCCAGTTTCGTACACTTATAGAATGCGCCGTAATCAATCAGAGTAACTGTTTCGGGAATTGCAACCTTTTTCAGTGCAGGGGAAGCAGCAAATGCCTGCTGTTCAATGGTTGTCACGCTGGGTCCGAGAACGATCTCTTCCAGCACCTTGCACTGATGGAAAGAGGCATAGCGGATAACTTCCACATCGTCGCCCATCTGTACACTTGCCAGCTTCTCGCAGGAGACAAAGGCATACTTGCCGATGGTTGTAACGCCATCTTCAACCACAACGCTCTTGATGAGATTGCGCTTGGGGAACCAAGGTGCGGGATTTGCCCCTGTGCTGCCTGTGTAATCATTCATTGCGCCGGTACCGCTGATGGTCAGCGTGCCGGAGGCATCCAAAGTCCAAGTCAAGTTTTCACCGCAAGTACCGTATTTGCCGCAGGCTGTACAAACCTCATCAACCACATTGTGCGCGGGTTCGCCCACAGTGAGACCGCAAACGGAGCAGGTCTTGGGTGCAGAGCAAGTGGCATCCACCCAGCTGTGGACCACATCACCCTCCGTTAAGCCGCAGTATTCGCAGGTTTTTGGGGTAGTGCAGGTTGCATCAATCCATTTGTGGTAGGAGCGGGTTGCTCCGTTAAAGGTGGTATTGCCGCTGGAGCTGACGCTGATCTCGCTCCACTGCTCTGCTGTGCCGCAGTAGATCACATCGGTCAGTTTTTTGCAGTTATAGAAGGCGTAAACACCAATGCTTTCCACCTTGTCATGCATAACAACGGTTGTGATATTGGTGCAGCCATAGAAAGCACGGGTGACAATATCCGTCACACCCTTGCCCAGCCGCAGCTCCGTCAAACCGGTACAGCCACGGAATGCATAGTTACCGATGGTGGTAACATCATCGCCCATCACTAGAGTGGACACCGTGGACATATTGTAGAAGGCATAGTTACCGATATTGGTAACACCGTCTTCGATAACAATTCCGATGATACTGGAACTCAGACCACTCCAGGGTGCCGGAGCAGATGCACTGTAATCCGGCATTGCACCAATACCGGAAATGGTCAGAACACCGTTCAGCTCCATATCCCAAGTAATATTTTCGTTGCAATAACCGAAGATCTTATGACAGATGGTGCAGATGCCGCCATCACTACCGGAATGCTTGGGACCGCCCTCTGCATAGCCGCAGACACTGCAGTACTTGGACTCGGTGCAGGTTGCAGCGATCCAGGTATGTCCCAGCGCATCACCGGAGGTCTCACCGCAGAGCTTACAGGTCTTGGGAGTAACGCAATCAGCATCCACCCAATCGTGGTAGTGCTCACCGCTCAGGGTGATCTGATGCTCGCCTTCCGGGATGGTCATGGTCAGCACGCCATCGGCATAGGTGGAAGCAACCGCAACACCGTCCACATAAGCGGTGTAGTTTACATTCTGACCCAGATAGATGGAGGCCTTGGTAGCAGCTTCAGCCTTGGTGGAAATGTAAACAACGGGATCCAATTCGTTGAAATCCTTATGTACTTTAGGCTCAGCAGCACCGTTCTTCACGGGCAGCTTCGCCATAGTGAAGTCAACTGCCACACTGACAGGACCGTCGGCAGTCAACAGTACCAGCCCGCCGTATTGCAAGGAAGTACCGTTGGTGACCGCATAGCCCTCGGAAATATCCGTGCCGTTCAGACCCAGAACAGAGGCCTGCTGACCGTTGGTGGACAGATTGCCGCCAATGATGGTGCCGGAGCCACGGTTGAACAGAACGATATCCTTCAGCACAGTACCGTAAGCAATGGTTGCACCCAGCAGGTCATCCTTATCGTAGGATTCCACAACCTTAACTGTGCCCTCGCCCATCGTTGCGCCTGCCTTGCGCAGATTGATACCGCCGATTGCAAGGCTTGCACCTTCTGCAGAAGATCCGGAAAGCAGAATGTAAACCGTGTTTTCGCCGGCCCTCAAATACTGCTTGCCGCAATCGACAATAAACACGCCCTCGGGTCCCTTGGGGGTGTTGGCGGTGGACAGAGAGTCAGTTCTGCCGTCGCCGTCATTATCGATGCCATCAATATACACATTCCAGTAGTTTTCCGTGGTCATAGTCTGACCCAGATCCACCGTAATGAAATACTCGCCATCAGCGGGGACATTGAATTTAAAGGAGATGCCGGGGCCGTTATGGGTGGTGGCGGGATCCAGAACAAACTTGACCATTTCTTCACCGGCAATTGTGGTTTTTTCAAAACGTGTGCCGGTTTCGTTCTTCAGAGTGATCTTACCCTCCTGCTCCAGCAGGTCAGCAAACTTCGTGGTGTACTGGGTTGCAGTATCCTTTTCCACAGAAAGGATATTCATAAACTGGTAGTTTTTGGAAGCAGTAGTGTTTTCTACCAGAAGCGTAGGACCGTGATTTTCATAGGAAACTTCCTTGGTGGTCACTTGCTGACCCACAAAGTAGGAGTGGAGCGTACAGCCATGGCTGGTCAAGGTCAGGCGGTTGCCGGTAGCAGAGCTGCCGTTGGCAACGATGTTGCCGTCCATCTCCACCTGATCCCAGTAATTGGTGTATTTCTCGTCTTCCAGACCCAGCTTGCCGTTGCCGTAGAAGTTCCAGCCGAAGTTGCGCGCCTTGTTGGAATCCAAATCGTCAATAACAATGTAGTAGGGTTGGCTGTCGTGATTGAGCATAATCACATGGCGATCAAACTTGTTCAGCACAGCTTCCCGGTCTTCCATACCGTAAGCACCGGCCGCGCTGCCGATCATATAGCCATAGACATGGGTGTTGAACACCTGCTCCAGAGAGCTGTTGCCCTTCTGGCTCTGGGGCTGACCATCAACAAAAATAGTGGAGTTGGTATACTTCTGCTCCCAAGTGGTCAGCGTTGTATAAGCATTATCCTTATATTCAGAGTCATTCAAAATCCAATTGCGGTTGAATGCCAGCAAAATGGAGTTCTGATCGAAATGGTTGTGCTCCTGCTTGGTATTGTTTGCATTGATAACCAGCAGTGAATCCAGTGTTCCCCAGCCGGTACGCAGTGCGCCCTGACCGGCAGAACCCAAATAGGTCACATTACCTACCCGTTCATCGGGGGTCTTGACCTGCTCCAGGGTCAGATCCGTATGCCAGATCAGCTGATCAAAAGGAGCGGACAGTGCGCCGCCTACTGCCAGGTAGTAGGTTGCCAGCTCATTACCGTTACGGCTCAGATATGCAGCTGTATAGGGATAATAGGTAGACTTAAACTGAGAGTCGGAATAAGCAGGTAAAGTGCCGTTTACCATTTCAAAGAAGCCCAGCACACGCTTTTCCAGTTCACTTATATAGCCGTGATTAAAGGGGCCTTCATAACCCGTGACCCGCTTCAGGGTATGCAAGGTCACAATGATGTCATCGATGGCAAGGGAGTCATACATATGACCCTCATTAACACCGGACTTGAGGAAATGATCCAACCGCCAGTTGATATAGGTCATACCCATATCCAGATACTTTTTCAAAGAATCGGCATTGTTCTCATTCATGATCAGGCAGGATGCCAGAATCAGGCCGGTGGCGTGGTCCATATCCCGGCCCTTGATCATACGGGGCCAGCAATCGTGATACATTGCTTCCAGACCCTTTTCAATGATCTGTGCCTCCATCTTGGCCAGTTCCTCTGCGGTAAACAGATCGTGGCACATATCATAGGCTGCCATCACGCAGTCCAGAATATAGCCGGAAGCCTGACTGGACAGCTCGCTGCCGGTTTCCAATGTTTCGTGATGGCCTGCCCAGTACTGCCAATTGCACATATCCAGCGCATACTGCTTGGCACGTTCACCGTAACGTAGATCACCGGTAATGGCATAAGCCAAAGACAAGGTATGCATTCTGGTCACCATATTGCTACCGAAGGAAGTCATATAGGGGTAGCGGTAAGTGGGATCAAAATTACCGGGAGCCGTTTCAAACTCCTCACGGCAGGTAGGATCCTCCAGAACAGGGTGCAGAGGATATACGATGGTCGTAGTACCCAGATAGGTAAGGGAAAGCTCTGTTTCTTCCACATACTTATCTGCGGCAGTCAGCAGCTTATTCAGTGCACCGGCACCAGAATAGCCGTAGGCAGACATCGCAGTAGAGGTACTGAAAGTCTTTATTGCGTCCAGACCGGCCTTGTCAAAGTCCAGACGGGGATAATCGCTGTAAAGCAGGTTCCAAGTGCCGTCAAACTCTTCGGGCGCAATTTCCGTCGCGCCGCCGGCAGTAAGGGTCACCTGATCGAAGTAGGCATCGCCCTTGCCTGCACCGGATGTCAACAGAACAGTAGCATGGGTACTGCCCGCAGGTGCTGCCGCAGAAACTTCGTAATAATTCCATTGACCGGATGCACCTGTGGTGGTATAGACGCTGGCATCCACAATCCACTTCTTCAGTGCATCATCATAATGCTGGAAACGGATATAGATCTGGAAGCCGGAGCCGCCCACATAGCCTTCCTTGGCATAGGTGCTTACTGTGTAGTTAATGCCCGGTTCAATTGCAACCCTGTCAGATTCCATACCGCCGGCAGTTCCAGCAGTGGTGTCCGTAGCAGCCTTGGCATTGATTTTCAGGGCGTAGTCTCCTGAGTAGACATTGTCATGTGCTGTAGATGCCTTGACAACAGAAACAGTGGGATTGCCCCACTTGGTCCAGTTGTAAGGCAAGCCGGTGGACTTAAGCGACTCAAAACCGGGGTTTGCCAGCAGATTCTCTGCCTCCTCGGATTGCACATTCACCACGCTGTCATCAGCCTGAACCTTAGGGAAGCGGACGCCTCCTGTCAGACCAAGCAGCAAGGCAGCTAACAGCATAACTGCGATGATGCGCTTTAGTAAGATATTCATTACATTTCCTCCAAACATAAGTATTCCTTTTCAGCACAAAGATACTCTCCATGCTTTAAACATACCGTGTCCATTATACACTTTTCAAAATTGGAACGCAATTCCATATTTCGTTCTTTCCCTCGGCGTGATGTAAAAAAAAGCAGTCGATTTTTGTGTATCTTGCACAATCTCTCCTGCTGCACAGAAGAAAACACACCTGCCTTATTCAGGGCAGGTGTGTTGTTATTGTCAGAGGTCCGGGAACTCCGCAATGTCTGTAAACATTACAGAAGAATCGGTTTGCAGCTTGATTGCTTCTTCATCAAAAGTCCCCTCGATAGTCAATCGGCTTTCTATCCGCATCAGCCTGCCTTCGGCAAAGGTGACAATAATTTGCTGGCTGGCAGATTGAATCTCTATTTCATCAAGAGAGCCGGTCAAATCCGGGCGGTCACTGGTGAGCAGGTAGGAACCGTCCTCTCGCTTTTCAATACCGGTAATAGTAACAGGATTATAATTGGCTGAGTCGATCATACCGTTGATATATGCCTTTGCCTCTGCTTCGGAGGTAACAGCCGTATAGGCTTGCCCGTTGGAGATTACTGTCTGTTCACCGTTCTGATAGCGTACTATAAAGCTCTCGCCTTCGGTGTTGGCAGTAAAGAAATAGCTGTATGCCCCGTTTTTCAGGCCATATATGATGACGCCCTTTTCCTTTGCAGAACGGATCTGATTCTGATACTGCTCAGTGGTTTGGGTCTCCAGTGTAAACTGACCGATGTGTGCATTCTGACGCTCCTGCAGTGCAGCAGAAATGGTATCCAGCAGATACACATCCTCCACCTGTACATATTCCTCTTCCTTCAGGCGGTTTTCATCGAACTGGGCAGTATTCCACCCGGAGTACACCGTGCTGACCGCAAAAACAGGTGTGCTCTCCCCTTCTGATGCAAATTCAAAAACAATGTCCATCAGCGTAACCTGAAACAATTCATTCGTGGTTACTGTAACCTGCATATCCGCAACGGACGCGCCCATCATATCTTCGCTCAGACCCAATGTAACCATCGCCTGATCGATGGTTTTTTTGGTGTAGCCGCTGAAATTCAGCTGCCAGCTATTGGCAACCGTTTTGGAAAAAACGGCAGTAGTACAATCCGCCAGTGCAAACTCCGCTGTCAGACCGCCGGTCTGCAATCCGTCGAAATCCTCGTGGGATATTTCTGAACAGAATTTCTGATCATATGTCCCATCACTGACTGCCCGGTACATTTTGCCTTCATAAAAGGCCTCCACCATACGGATGGTCTGTTCAAGCTCCAAAGCCTCGCAAAGCAGGTGGCTTTCGCTTTCCGTATAGTGCGCATTCTTGGTGGCAAGCACATAGCTTTGCGTATGATGCGCATATTGATAACCGGCAGAGTAATAGACCTTTTGGGTGGATATGGTCATCTCCATAGAGGTGAGTGCATCCATCGTTTCATTGATCCGCTCCCAAAGCTCCAACGCGCTTTCGGGTACATATTCCGGTTGCAGGGGTTCCGTATTTGGGGATGCCGGATGTTCATCTGCGCAGGCAGTAAGAGATAATACCATCACAAGGCACAAAAGAAGTGCAGTAATTGACCGGGTTTTCTTTTCCATGTCGATGCCCTCCTCCCTGAAATTTTTGTAATTATACCATTTTCCCGTTCATCTGTCAACAATCGACAAAAACACCCGCTCGCAAGCGAGCGGGTGTCGATGCTATTCAGATAGTGGGAAAGTCTGCTTCCTTTTCAAAGTCCACAACGCTCTTCAGGTCAAACTCAACATCGTTGTATTCCAATTTGCCCTTCAGGAACACAAGGCTGTCAATTTTGACCAAATTGCCGTCTTCGTCAAAGGTGACCTTGACAGCCTGCTCACCGGAGCTGAGCTTAATATCGGAAGAAGCCAATCTTGCGGAATAGATTTCCAGATCGATCTCGTCGCAGGTGATCATATACACGCCTTCGCCTTCCTTCTCGATGTTGGTAACAGCAAGGCTGTTAAAAATCGCAGAATCGATCAAGCCGTCAATGGTCTGCTTTGCCTGGGCGTCGGTCAAGGCATCGGTATAGCTCTCGCCTCCGGAAGTAATGGTAGACACACCGTTCTGATACACCAGTGTCATTTTGGTGCCATCAGCTTCGGCAATGATGGAATAGTAATAACCACCGTTCTTCTTTCCGTAGATTACGGTATCTGTTTCTTTGTTTTTACTGGTCTGACCATAGTATCTGGTAGTGGTGGTGATATCCAGCACAAAGCTGCCGGTGGTTGCCTCCTGCCGCTCTTGAATGCCATCTTCGATCTTCTGCAGAACGAACAGGTCCGCAACCTCGGTATATTCCTCAGCCTTCAATACATCCGCATCAAAGACAGCTTCATTGTATTTGGAATATTCGGCGGACATAGAATACTCCGGCTTTATTGAATCTTCCTGCTCCTCGAAGACAAAGGCGACCGTCATCGTCTTCACAAGGAAGTCTTCGTTGGCAACGATGGTAGCCTTCATATCCTCGATAGGCGCGCCAAGCATATCAGCAGACATTTCCATCTCGGCCAACAGCTTATTCATGGTCTTGTTGGTATAGCCGGAGAACTCAATGGTCCAAGTGCCGTCTTCGTTTTTGGTGAACTTACCGCCGTTGCAATCGGCCAGATCCACCTTATCAGTCAGAGCACCGTCCATTGAGGCTGCATACTCTTCCTTTGTAGCAGGAGAGCAAAGCTTCTGATCATAAATACCGTCATTCATTGCAGAGAACATCTTGCCGTCATAATAGGCCTTTACAGTCTTGATATCCTGATCCAGCTCCAGGTCAGCACATACGGTTTTAATATTCGATTCTATGTATTCTGCATCCTTGCCGCTGTAAGAAACCATCGTGGAATCCATTTTGAATTCATATCCCATGGCATAGTAGACAACCTTGCTCACAGTTGTGCTTTCCACGGAATCGAGGGCATCCATAGCCGCGTCCACCTTATTCCACAGCTCCAGCGCATTTTCGGGCATCCAGGGCTCAGGGGGAACCACAACAGAGCTGGTGGGAACGCTGGGCGTATCCGTATTGCCGGTATCCTGGCAAGCCGCCAAAGAGAATACCAACAGCAGGCTCAGGGCGAAAGCTAATATCGCGTAAATGGATTTTTTCATAACAGTACCTCCTTAGGATTTATGCTATAATTATAGCATCTGTAATTTCATCTGTCAATAATCGACAAGAGCACGCCCGGGGTGGGCGTGCTCATTTTTCACACTTTTGCCTTCTTTTTTCCTTTGATACCGATTTTCAGGCTCTTTCGCTCAAAAACCAGACACAGCAGGAACGACAGCGGTGTTACCAGTATATACACCGGGCAAATCATCCAGAACCAGGGCCAGTATTTTACCTGACCGGCAAACTCGCCCACCGGCACTGTTTTGAAGAAATCCGGCGTAAACAGGGCAAGGAAATCGCCGATGGCATCATTTTCACCGGGTCCCCAAATGTAAGAGGTATTCTTATAATCAATACCGAAGAAATTGCTCCGATCCCGTAACGGGATAAAACCCAGCTCTGACTGGAAAATTTGATTCAGCATAATGAACAGCATCAGTAGCAGCAAACCCGTTGGTGCGCTGAGGATGCGCTTAAAGGACAGCTTATGATGTCCGAACAGCACCATCAGCAGGGGTACTGCCAACACCATCCAGTGGTGGTAGTAAAAACGGACAATGTCCAGCTGCTCTGCAGACTGATCCACCTTTGCAATGGGCTCCTGAGGATAAAACAGCGCAATCAGACCGCTGAGCACACCAATGTAGAACATATAGTCCTTCACTTTGTCATTCTTTGACCAGAAGAAAAACGGAAACAGCGCAATGTTTGCACCGCAGATATTCACAAACCAGCTGTCACGCAGCATCCGGGCCTCATCAACCGAGTAAGGCGGGATATAGACCTTCAAAAAGTGCAGCAGCAGGCCAAATGCCAGTAAGGAAAACAGCACGCTCTTTTGCAGCTTGACGCTCTTATTGCGCAGACCGAAATACAAGGCAGCGATGCCGCCGGCACTCAGTGCCAGCCAGAAGAAATACCAGCCATTGAACATCTCTATGTACATAAGCTTTACTCCTTTTCTTTCCAAAACTGGTGTCACTCTACGATGAACTTTTGGGAAAGTCAAGGAGCTTAAGGAAGTCTTAAATGGACCTTAAGGAAGTCTTAAACAGTAGGCTTAAAAGCAAAGGACATCCCCACGGATGTCCTTTGTAACAGCATTATTTCAGGAAAACCTCCACAACAGCAATCTCCTGATTGGGCTTGATTCCGGGAATCAGGAAGTTGACAGTGCCATCCTTGTTTTCCCGGAAACGGATTTCCGAGGCATCGTGAAGGAACTGGACAAAATCAATCCTGCCCGTCATATTGGCCATCTTCATTTCGGCATAAGGATATTCAATCAGGTGGATATACAGACGGCTGCCATCTGCTGATTGGGTCAGGACCGTTCCGGCAGGCGCAGTAAATTCCGGCTCCGCTTTGGTGCAGCCGTATATGGAGCGACCGTTGAATTTCATCCACTTTGCGTAGGTTTCCAGTGCCGCATCCGCCCGGTGATCGAAGCAGCCGCGACCGGTGGGTCCCACATTCATAATCAGGTTGCCTCCGTTGCACACGCACTGCAAAAGCACACGGATCAGCATTTCCGGTGTCTTCCAGCTCATCTCATCCCGGTAGTAACCCCAAGAGCCGGAGAAGGTCTGGCAGGACTCCCAAGTGTAAAGCTCATCGGTTCCGGGATAGGTGGGCCATTTGCTGGTCAGGGTCTGTTCCGGGGTGGTAATGTCCTGTGTAATGCCTGCCCGGTTATTGATAATAATGTCCGGCTGATAAGAGCGGATCATCCTGATAAGATTCTCTGCATCCCAAGTTTCCGCGGTGGTCCAAGGCATCCAAGGCTTATAGGTCTTGATGGCAAACTGGTTGTATTCATTGCGGATGGAATCCAAAGACGGATAGGTAAAATCAAACCACAGAATGTCAATCTTGCCATAGTTGGTCATCAGCTCCCGGACCTGATTGTGCAGATACTGCACATACTTTTTCATATCACGGGTTTTGTTCTGCTCCTCCCCATCCGGATTCTCCCGGCGGGAATGAAAAATGTCGATGGGATAATCGGGGTGGTGCCAATCCAGCAGCGAATAGTAAAAACCAACCTTCAATCCCTCCGCACGAAATGCCTCAACAAATTCCCGTGCAATATCCCGTCCGCAGGGGGTATTGGTGGACTTATAATCCGTGTACTGGGAATCAAACAGACAGAAACCCTCATGGTGCTTGGTCGTCAGCACCGCATATTTCATACCTGCTGCCTTAGCTTTTCGTGCCCACTCCTTCGCATCAAACAGATCAGGCTCAAAGTGGCGGAAATATTTGTCGTATTCCGCATCGGAGATAGTTTCCTTGGTCTTGACCCATTCGTGCCGTGCGGCTACAGAATAAAGACCGAAATGGATGAACATACCAAACCGGTCCTGCTCAAACCATACCGTATCGCCGTCTGTCTTTTTTGTAATAAAACTACTCATGGCTTATCCTCTCTTCTTCAAAACAGCTTCCAAGTCCGGCACACTGGAAATGCCGCCGGGTTTTGTGGTAGAAAGACCTGCAGCGGTGCAGGCAAAGGATACAACATCCGTCAGATCCTGCTCAGTCAGCACATCAGGTGCCTTACTATATTGCAAAACCTTCCAAACGGCACTGCCGCCGAAAATATCACCTGCACCGGTAGTATCCAAAACCTGAATGCCGGAAAGTGCCGGCACCCAGCCCTCAGCAATTGCATTTTTAAAATAGCAGCCGTCCGGTCCGCAGGTTACGAACACCAGCTTTACACCGAAATGCTTCAAAATGTGCTGCGCACCCTCCTGAACGCCCAAGCCAAAAAGAAATTCCACCTCTTCCTCGCTGATTTTCACCACATCCGCTTGGGCGAGTCCCCATTTCAGCTGTTCTTTTGCAGTTTCGAGATCTCTCCAGAGAGGCTTACGCAGATTGGGGTCGTAAGTAATCAGCTTTCCCTTGGATTTTGCGTAGGCAACCGCCTTTTGGGTAGCTGTGCGCGCCGGTTCATCGGTCAGCGACAATGTTCCAAAATGGAACACCTTTGCCTCGTCAATCAAGGATAAATCAAGCTCATCAAAGGAAATGCAGGTATCTGCACCGGGCTTTCGGGCAAAGGAAAACTCCCGGTCACCGCTTGCATCCAGCGTCACAAAGGCAAGGGTCGTAAACACATCGTCAGATACCGCAATGCCCTTGGTTTCAATACCGGCTTTTTGGAGGGTGTGTACCAACAGACCTCCAAAGGCATCGTTTCCCACCTTTCCAAGCAAAGCGGTTTTTGCACCGTAGGCAGCCAATGCTGCAAGAAAATTTGCCGGTGCGCCACCGGGATGGGCAGCCATCGTGGGATAGCCATCCGCATCCGCACTTACCATTGTAAAATCAATGAGCAGTTCACCCAATGCCACAACATCCATCATTTTACCTCCGGGTATTCGTTACACAGCAGGCGGTACGGGGGTTCATCCTCCTCAATGGTAGGAAATCTGCCCACAGGCGGATTGAAGCGATTGTCCGTGTTGTCATCGTTGCATTGGCTGACCTCGCCCAAGAGAACAGGGCCGGTCCCCTCCTCTACCGCAAAATCATGGTAGAGATACTGCTGCACATGGATACTCTCGCCGGGTGTCAGACGAATCTGTGTGCCGGCAGGAACGGTGTAGGTTCTGCCATCGGTATGCACCGTTACATCGGAAATATAGTCAATTTCCTCATCAGGAAGGCTGTTATACACCCGAATCAGCACATTGCCGCCGCCCCGGTTGATGATATCCTCCGTCTTGTACCAATGGAAATGGTTAGGGGCATACTGCCCCTCCTTCAAATACAGCAGCTTTTCCGCATAGACCTTGGGGTACTTGTCCTCCATTGCCCGGTTGCCGTTGCGGATGGTAATCAGAGAAAAGCCGAATTTATCGAAATTTCCCAGACCGTAGTCGGTAATATCCCATCCCAGCATACAATCCCGGACCTCATCGTATTCGTGACCCAAAGTCTTCCACTGCTCCGGGGTAAAATGGCAGAAGGGCGGCAGGTAGCAATGGTGCTTTTCGCACATTGCCTCCAGTTCCTTCAGAGCCTTGTTAATTTCAGAGCGTTTCATAACATTTCTCCTTAATACTTGCCGTCTTTGTCCAAAATATACTGAATATCCCAAGTACCGCGGGGGATTTCATAATCCAGCACCTGCCGCACCTGACGGATCTTCCAACGCAGGTGATATTCGCTGCCGATGTACTCCATTGTAGGTTCCCAGCCCAGACGGGAATCAGCCTGTACCAGCGGAATGGTTGCCTCCGCGTTTTGGATTTCTTCTTCACCCAGCTGAATCATCTGCTGATGCAGCTGAAGAAGCTTGGTGCTGTCGGTTTCTGCGAAGCACTTGTGCCGCAACACATTCCATCGCTTGACATTGATAGTGGTGCGGGTGGTATGCTCCATATAGTGAATCATATTGCAAAGGCGCAGGCACTCTTCCTTCTGCCAACCGGTCAGCTCCTGGGCGATTTCCTCCAGCATTGCTCTGGCTTGGCCAAACTTTGCTTCCAGCTTTTCCAGACACTTTGCTTCCTCGGGATGGCGTTGCTGGGTCTTTGCGGTACGCATCTGTCCAAAGGAAATATAGAAGAACACTTTGCCGCAGGCATAGTCCGTTACACAAATCATATTGCCGCCAAAGTGGGCGTAGGGAACCGTGGGAATCTGCACATCCTGATTGTAAACCAGCGGATAAGCAGGACCCACGCGGAAGGGGCCGTACTGATCCTCATTGGTGCAGATGTAATACGCATAACCCTCACTGAGCTTCTGCCATGCAGCCACCGCCTTATCGGCGAACTTTTCGCCGTACAGCTCCACAGCCACCTGACGAACCGCCTCGTCACCGGGGGTACGGGGATAAGTAAACATCTTCTTCTCCAGCTTACTGATAAACGAGGGCCAGAAGCCAAAGTGATGGGATTCCATAATGCCGCAAAGGCCGTACTTATCCTTGGCTTCCAGCATAGCATCATACCGCCGCTTCCAGTGGTAAGGGACAGGCTGATAAGGCACAGTGCCGAAATCCCAAGTCATACCGCCGCTGTTGGCTTGCGCGTACAGACGGATGCCCCGTTCCTTTGCCCGTTTTGCTTCGCTGACAAAATAGGCACCGGACTCCGGGAATGAGATAGTATAGTCGCAGGCGCGGTGACGGACACCGTCCACCACCTTTTCCTCAAACATTTCAAAGGTTGCCATCAGGGAAATATCCGTGGGCAGACAGTCGATCAGCTCCAGACGCTCCTTTTCGGAGCAATAGCCCCAGTTGTAGGTCCAGAAGACAATATCCGCGTCATTCTTATACTTACGCACCGCACTCTTCAGCCGCTCCAACCACTGAGGATAGTCAAGGCAGGGAATCCAGCCGGCTGTGGGCTTGGGATTGGGAATACCGTCAGTTTTGTTGGTAGATTGGGTTCCCTTGGAGGCACGGGGATCCTTGCTGGGGAACTCAACAGATTCACCAACCAGCACAACACCCTTCAATCCGGGACACTCCCGGAACAGCGCACCATAGGTAGCTTCAAATTCCGCCGGTGAACCGGGGTCATCCGGGTGGAGCTTGGTATAGAAATAGCTGTAGGCATATACATCCAGGCCGTATTTCCCCGCTCTGTAGATCAGCTCGTTGAAATCCATATAGCCGGAGGGTGTCTGATTAACGCCGTCCACGAACATCAGGATGGCGTCCATACCGGCATGGGCGATGGCGGACAGATGCGCATCCGGATACCGGTCCAGCTGATAGCCGGAGTGAACCATCCGGGGAGAGAACTCGGGTGAATAGGTGGTAACGCCCTTCGCAAGGTAGGGCGCGTGAATCCGATTCATCCGGTCTTCCAGCTGATAGCAGCCCTGGGCACAACCACGCTCATCAATACCGCAGACAATTACGAAATCGTCGCCAACGGTAATCCGGTAAGAGGCAGGTATCTTCTCCCCCTGCCACTGCACACCCATTTGCTCGCAGGTCGCAACCAAAATGGTCTTACTGGGCAGCTCTGCCAGCTCGCTCTTGCGGCGAATGGTCACGGAAGAGCTCAGCGAGGTCAGCAAATAATCCTGCAGATCCTGCGCACCTGTATACAGTACCCGGTCGCAATTCTTTGCAATAACAATGGTCCAATCGGCAATACAAATCTCGCCTGCCTTAGGAATATACGCTTCATCCAGCGTATTCGGGCGGTGGATCTGCAGCAGCTCTTTCCGAAATTCATAAGTTCCGTGCATTTTCCTTCCTCCTATGTTAAATGGGACTTGTTTCTTTCAAACGCTTATCTTCTGCGATGTAGGTTTGGAATCCGCTTGGGCGTAAAGTGACGGTTTGGCAAATATCCAGCGTAGGAATTGCAACCTGTGCCGTGCGTTCTTCCTGAGAAGAATTAAACAGGCGCAGTATTAACTTGTTATCAGAGCAGTACATAGCTGTCATCACGATTTGCGGATCAGAAACGGTCACAAAGGAACCGATTCTCTTTCCTTCCCCACCGGGGAAGGCATTGATGACAAAGGGTTTTTCGTTGTATACCAGAGCTTCCTGCTCGATTTGCGCCCGCCGTTCGACGGTCTCCCCACCACAGATTTGGAAGGTGAAAATGTGTTCACCCTGATCGATTCTCGGGATAAACCGATCCTCCCGCACAAGGGGACGCCCCTCGATGGGATGCGCAGCATAACCGGGGGCACGCAGAAGCGACAGATACATCGTATCTTCATTTGCATGAGAGCCGTAAACACCATCATTTGTAACGGTCAGCGTATTTTCTGTACCAAAGATGCCACACCATTTCTGGCTTACGGTCTCGCTGCCATTCTGAGGCAGCTTGCCCCGGCCAAACATATTCTGCCCAATGTAATCACCCGTCATAGCGCAGGGAATACAGAGCTTTGCCATCGTGTCCGTCTCGTTCCAATAGATGCGCTGCTCCACCTCAAAGGCAGTGCCGGTCTTGGGCAAACGATAGGTCTGCACCAGACGGGATGACCCATAGTAGAACTCCGCTTCCACAATAGTGCGCACCGGGCCGTCTTCCACGATCCGCACTGCCGGGATCATAATCTCAGGGGTATTCAACCGGATATCGTGGCGATGCCCCTTCTTTTCCGGAACGGGTGCAAACTGTCCGAGTTTCGTATCATAGCGACCCATCAGCATATTCCACGGGTCGGCATTATCCTTATAAAGCGCGGTTGCAAAGCTGCCGGGCTTCAGATAATCCACGCCGTCCACCCGATAGCGATCCACCAAGCCGGTTTTGCGGTTAATCACCACTTCCATCCGGTCATTGACAAAGCAAATATCCTCCTGCGGAAGCTCGGATGCCTTGAGGTTCCAAGGCTCATAAGTAACCTCGCAATCAAAGCGACTCATAGAAAAGGGCGGCAAGGTGGCGTAGAAGGATACCTTTTGCCGCCAATCCAGATTCATATTGTACTCGGCCTTCTCCTGCTGAGAGGAAATCCGTTCATCATCCTGATAGACATTGACCTTGTACTGCACATCCGTCTGCCAGTTTTGGTGCTGCGCAGGCATAATCTCGCAGCTGAATACACCGGAAACCGGGTGAGGATGGGGATTGTAAATAAAGATGGGTACCCACTCCGGCTTTGCTTTGGGCTGTCCTGACAGCAAGGCCGTAAATGCCCGCATCTGCACCCGGTCTGCAATTTCCAGACCGTGATTCAGGCTCTGCTCCGCTCCCCTTGCACCGCTTTCGATGGTGGTGCCGGGAAGAGTATCGTGGAACTCGTTCAGGAGCATATCATACTGCGCCTGTGCAAGCTCCTCGGAAGGGTATTTCATCAGACCCTGGGCAGCTGCCGCAGCTGCCATTTTCTCTGCACTGTAGAATCTGTTTTCCAGCTTGCGGTGCAGCTGCTTGACCCGGGCTTGGGAAACATAACAGCCAATAAACACCGGACGCAAATCGTCGGCAAATTCCGGACATTCTACGCCGCTTTCCTCCATCGCCGCAAAAAACTCCTCAGGTGTTGCGTGGCAGATCTGTAAATCTTCTCTTTCGGCCATCCATTGGTTCAATTCTTTCAAATCTCTGCGGGAGGGGCCGCCGCCGTGGTTGCCGATGCCCCATGCAAAAAGGCCAATGGGATCGTCAGCATTGTCACGCACTGTCTCCTCTGCCCATTCCACCGCACCGCCCTCGTAATTAGCGTAAGTGCCGTGCATCAGACGATGGGCAGTCACAGACGAGCCATCGTAGCCCTCCCAAGTAAAGGAATTTGCAGGCAGTGTCAGCTGATGCTTTCCCGGGCGCATAAAGATGTAGCCCTTATAGCCGCATTGGCTGAGAATCTGCACCATTCCCCTGCTATGACCAAAAGTGTCGAAATTGATGGCAACGGTGGGGCATTTTTCGAATTTATCCGCAAAATACTTCTGACCGGCTGTAATCTGCCGCAAAATAGATTCACCGCTGGGAAGGTTGCAATCCGGCTGCAAAAAACAGCCGCCCATAATATGCCATTTTCCTGCCTTAACAAGCTTTTGGATACGGGCAAACAGGGCAGGATCGTACTCCTCTACCCACTGATAAAGAAGTGCTTCATTGTGGCAGAATACAAAGCCGTCAAACTCCTCACAAATCTCCGCTGCAGCGCGGAATGTGGCAACGGTCGCAGTCGCTCCCTCCTGCCACTGCCATAGCCAGACGGGGTCAATATGGGCATTGCTGAGCAAAAACAGCTTATTCATCTCTATCACCTCATATAAGCAAACTGCATAGTTTCCTATGGTGACATTATTGCATACTTGTAAAAAAAGTCAAGTAGCAGAAATTGACCTTTTTCCTCTATATCGTTAAATAAATGCAATACAGCAAAACACGGCACCATCGGTGCCGTGTTTTCATTGATTGTAAGCTCAGCCGGTGACTGAATTCTTCTTCTCCCGGTTGTACTGGCTCATCAGCCAGTAAGCTGCCGATTGCATATCCATCTCATGCGCGCCATCGAAAATATCCAGATAGACGGTTGCATCGGGATATTTTTCCATAATGGCATTGAATAGTTGAACACTGTGGGAAACCGGCACCACACTGTCCCGCTTGCCGTGGAATATCTTCAGGTTTGCTTTGGCAATGTTATCCAGATAGGTCATTGGCGAGCGTTTGCGCATTTCCTCCGCCTGCCCACTACAGCAAGCTCTGATGTCAGGTCCGTAAAACTCGCTCTGGGCTTCCCATTTTTCAAGATCGGTGATCGGAACAAAGGCACCAACCGCCTTAAACAGATCCGGGCACATTCCGGCCATCAAAAGGGCCATATGGCCGCCACCGCTGGCACCCAGCAAAAAAATGTTCTCCGGATCCACATTTTCATTTTCGATCAAAAAATCGATGGCATCTTTGATGTCCTGCTTGGCAAGGTCCGAGCCGCAAGCATCCGTACAATGGGGATTCTCCTTCAAATTTGCTCCGCGGAATTCCGGCAAAAGCAGGTTAAAAACCCACTGTTCCGCCAGCGGCAGCATATTCTCGACTTGATTGAAACGGTCCCAGCTCCATGTGTGTAAGCCCACCAGCAAGGGGCGTTTTTCTGAGGATGCAGCCTTGTAAAACAAAGAAGGCTGCATACTGCCATCTAAGGAGGACTTAATCAAAATTTCTTTCTGTTGCATTGATATCTCCCCGTTTTTGTAATTTTTGGGGGCAGAAAATACACAAGCATCTCTGTCCCAAAGAACACTGCCACATTTAAAAACGGCATCACAAAAGGTGCAATATTTGCCGGCAGCATATTAAAAGGATCGCGCACCACAAAGAACCAGTTGTAGACTCTTGCATCACTGTTGTACATAGTGTTCCCCAGCAGTGCCCATATGGTCATACTTACGATCACGATCAAATCTTTTTTCCATGCAACCTCTTTCCGCTCATATACAAGCACAAGCAATCCATAGACCATCATAATGCCGTGAAAGGAAAGGGTCTGGATCACTCGGTAGGATGCAGGATGTACGCTGTGCCACATAACGCCTGCCGGATAAATCAAGTATACCAGATTGGACAAGAAGCCCAACATTGCAAATTGCAGTTTGAATTTCCCAAGAAAAGTATTATGCCTACTGACAAAACACATTACACACATTGCTGTGCAAATATGAAACGGCAGCTTTTCAATATCGATCTCTCCATAGGCAAAGGGCATCAGGAAGAAATCCAGCATATACAGCCCGAAGGCGGCATTGATAAATGCGCTGATTACTTTGGACCGATGTCTGTCATCCTTCATTCGCAGGTAAAAACAGGCGACAACAGCGACAGCCCCGAAGAAAAGGATGAATCCAATATGCCAAAGGTCAAAGCACCGAAAGATGATCCCGCCTTTTTTGTCAGACAGTAAAGAAGTTAAAATGTCAGACATTGTTCTTCCTTTCATTCCTCGAAATATGCAATTTTGCCATTGACAATCGTGGCATACGCAGTTGTGCCGATCTCCTTCAACGGATCACCGTTCCAGATGACCACATCGCCATCCTTGCCCATTTCCAGACTGCCCACACGGTCACCGATGCCGGTATGCTTTGCCGGATTGATAGTGATAGCCTTCCACGCCTCCTCATAGGGCAGACCTGCCTTGACGGCAAAGCCGGCGCACATAGGCAGATGCTCCAGAGGAATCACCGGCGCATCGGTGATAATGCTCACCGGCACACCTGCTGCGTGGAGCGTCGCCAATGTGGCAAAATCTTTGTTCCGCAGCTCGATCTTCGTCTTTGCGCCAAAGGAAGGGCCGATAAAAGCAGGATAGCCCTCTTTGGCAAGTTCCTCGGCAATCAGCGCACCCTCGGTACAATGATCCAGTGTCAGAAGCACATCAAATTCCTTTGCAATGCGGATAGATGTAAAAATATCATCCGCTCTGTGGGCGTGGGCCTTTAGGGGAATCTCCTTCCTGATAACGGGGATCATGGCCTCCAGCTTCATATCAAACTTGGGTTTCTCCCCTGCCTCCTTTGCTTCCAAATAGTTCCGGGCATTGAAAAGCAGCTCACGGAGGAGTGCAGCGGTTGCCATACGGGTATGGGGCGCCTTGGATTTACCCTGACCGTAAACGCCCTTTGGATTTTCACCAAATGCGCACTTCATCGCGACGGGATTCTTAATGACCATATCATCCACCCGCTTACCCACCAGCTTGATGGCCACAAAGGTACCGCCCACCACATTGGCACTGCCGGGGCCGGTAACAGCCGCGGTCACGCCGTTTCTAACAGCATTGGGAAAGGTCTCGTCGATGGGGTTGATGCTGTCGATCGCACGCAAATGGGGTGTGATGGGGTCGGAAACTTCATTATAATCCTTGCCCTCCCAGCGCATTGCGGAATTATCCAAGCCGATGTGACAATGGGCATCCACACAGCCGGGGGTCACAAGCCGGCCGCAGGCATCGATAACCGTCATATCAGCGGTTTCGGCGATATGTGCAGCAACCGCGGCAATTTTTCCGTCGTCACCAATCAGCACACAGCCGTTTTCGATGTCGGCTCCTGCCATTGTCTTTATGTAACCATTCTTGATTAGAAGCATAGAAAATACCAACCTTTCTTTTGATTTTATACCACAAAACTAACACAAGACAGAGATAATGTCAAGATTGGCGGTGATCAGAAAAAGAAAAGCACTGCATACGCAGTGCTTTTCTTTGAGCTTACACTACGAAAGTACAAACTGTTAAATTAAGCAACTATTTATTATTCTTTGCTGTGTTTATGGAAGCAACCAAAATTTTCTTAACCTCCACACAATGTTCCAAAACTGTTTTATTATCAGTATATCCGCCTTCTATCAATAATTCCAGCCAATATTCACTTTCTGCACATTCCTTCAACGCAATATGCAGTCTTGCAATAAAGTCAGCCTTACCGTGAGCATAGAATGCCTCTCGGATATTCGCACCAACACTTGTACCGGAACGGACTAACTGATTTGTCAATATAGATTCTTTCTTGTTGGTCTTAACTTCATTACACAATCTAATAATCTCTAATGCAAAATCTTTAGACTTATCAAGTAATATGCTGTTACTCATAACAATCCCCTTTACAATTCATCCGCGAAACGGATACCTAACTTATTCACTATTCATTATCACTTATTACTTTCCAAAAATCGACCCTGAAATTAAGTGAAGAGTGAATAGTTAATAGTGAAGAAGTAAAAATCGACATCCTTCTGTCGAAGAATGTCGATTTTTGGAGGTACTGGCCAGATTTGAACTGGCGGATCAGAGTTTTGCAGACTCGTGCCTTACCACTTGGCTACAGTACCGTATGAAATAAGGAACGCGTGCGCGTTCCTTATCTTTTTTTGGAGCGGGTGACGAGGCTCGAACTCGCTACCTCCACCTTGGCAAGGTGGCGCTCTACCGGATGAGCTACACCCGCATCTGGTGCCTCCGGTCGGAATCGA
>SVLL01000034.1 GCA_015067935.1 Oscillospiraceae bacterium
AGTGTGTGTCAACAGCTATCTATTTCGCAGTTGGCAGAATAGAATTACGCGTTTACGTGTTACGCGAGGAACAGAGGGCTATGCCCGCATATGAAGAACCCCCGGTTTCACCGGGGGGTTCCTTTTTCAGCTTTTCTTCTTTACTTTGGTTTTTGTGCCGTCGGGACGGACAATATAGGTGTTTTCCAGCTGGCCTACCAGATTGGACTTCACAGAGTCTATATAGATTCTGCGCAGCTTGTCCCGTTCTGCGATTTCTTCATCCGTCAGGCCCTCGGCCTTTGCCTTATGGGCCAGTTCGTTGATTCTAGCAATTACTTCGTCCATTTTCATATTTATACCTCACAAATAGCGGTGGATTTCCACCGAGATGCGGCCCTTTTTCGTCTGGCCGTTTACTTTTTCCAATTTGACTTTTCCGCTGCCGCGAAGAGAAATCTTTGCGCCCTCCGCAACCTGCTTGTCCGGCTTTTCGCAGGGAAGACCGTCAACAGCCACCTTGCCGGCTGAGATCGCCTGCGCTGCCAGAGCGCGGCTGATGCGAAAGCCCGAGGAAACCACACCGTCCAATCGCAGGGATGCAAGGGTATCTTTGATGATTTTAACCTCCGGTTCGGGGATGCTTGCCTCCTGCAGGGGAATCCTGGAAAGGCGGAATGTTGTGCGGCCTGCGTTGCTGAAATTCTGCAGCAGATAGGGGACAATCTCTTCGGTTACGAAGAAATCGCATTGTCCCTTTCCCACGCAGATATCACCCACAGTTTCCCGGGCAACGCCTGCGCCCATCAGAGAACCGAGGAAATCCCGGTGTGTGGGTGTGTCGCCCTCATAAAAGACGGCACGAAGGCACACGATGGGGGAGTCATCCTCCATTAAACTGTCTTCCTCCAGATACTCGGGCAGGTAGCACAGCATTTTCCTTTCCGCATCCTCATAGCCGCCAAACGCCGACAGACCCGGATGATCGCCAAAAAGATATCGGGCCATTTCCGCCTCTCTGGGAGAAAGAAAGCAGGTGTGGGCCGGAATATTTCGATTGATCCCGGCATTTATTTTGTCCCAAAGCTTGGCAAGGAGCATCCGACCCTCCGCCGATTGGGCGATTTTTTCGATATTTTGTCGGTTCATTTTATCACCAAGCCCTATTATACCACATCTTTTTTGATATGCAAGGACAGTTTTACTTGTCTACCGGTGAATTATCTGTTACAATGTGCCTAGAAAGAGGTGAAAGCAATGGTTATCGGAATTATTGGTGCCGGTGCATCCGGTATGGCAGCGGCACTGGCAGCGGCTGAACAGGAAGATGTACAGGTTTTGCTATTCGAGCGTCAGGCAAGAGTGGGCCGCAAGCTGCAGGCAACGGGAAACGGCCGCTGCAATCTGACAAATATCCACGCAGACTGCTGTGAATATTACGGGGAGTCACCCAGCTTTGCAAGGGATGTCCTGACGCGTTACACTGTCGTGGATACCCTATGCTGGTTTGAAAAGTTGGGACTGTATACCGTTTCTGAGACCTCGGGACGGGTGTACCCGTATTCGGATCAGGCCAATTCTGTGGTGGATGTGCTGCGTTTTGCTTTGGAGCGCGATAACATTACTTTGTATACCGGCTGCGAAATCAAAAAGACCAGAAAGACACAGGAAGGTTTTGTCTTGGAATGTGATGGGGGCCAGTATGTGTGCGATAAGCTGATTATAGCCTGCGGTGGCTTGGCAGGCACGAAGCTTGGGGGCAGTATGTCCGGTTATCAGCATCTGCGCAGCTTCGGACACAAAATGACGAAATTGCGTCCTGCTCTTGTGCAGCTCAGTAGCAGCTGGAGGGGATGTGCTTCCTTGAAAGGCGTGCGTGCGAATTGCCGGGTTGCGATCCTTCACGACGGCAGACAATTTGCGGAAAGTACGGGAGAATTGCAGTTTACAGAGTACGGGCTGTCCGGTCCGGTGATTTTTGAAGTTTCCCGGGATGTATGTCAAGGCAGGGGAGAATGGATTTGCGTTTTGGATCTTCTGCCGGATCTGGAATATACAAAGGTTGTGCAATTACTGCGCCAGCGCAGAAACGGAAATTTGCCGACGGATGAACTGTTTACGGGCATTCTTCACAACCGCCTTGGAAGGGTTATTGCGCAGGAAGCTGGTATTCGCAGCGGTTTGAAGATTTCACAGCTCAGCGATGCGGACATCGATCGCGCGGCACAGACTGCAAAGCATTTGGAAATTACCTTGGTCGAAGCCTTGGGAATGGAACATGCGCAGGTGACGGCCGGCGGCATATTCACAGACGAATTTGATTCTGCAACAATGGAAAGCAAGCTGGTCCCGGGTCTGTTTGCCTGCGGTGAAGTTCTGGATATCGACGGCGATTGCGGCGGCTTCAATCTGCAGTGGGCGTGGAGCTCCGGACGGCTGGCAGGAAGCAGCGCAGGAGGTAGGAAATGATTCGGATTCGCGATATTTCTCTGCCTCCGGAGCACGATGCCAATCAGCTTGTTTATGAGGCATCCCGGCTATTGCGGATTTCCGCGTCCCGTATCCGTCGGCTGCAGCTGGTGCGCCGATCTGTGGATGCGCGAAAAAAGCCGGATGTACGGATCATTTACACGGTTGATGTGGCAGTGGACGGCAGTGAGAACAAAGTATTGAAGTCCAGCGGCTGTAAGAAAGCAGCCCTTGCACCCGCATCCTTTTATAAGCCACCCAAGAGGGAATATCATTCTGAGAACCGCCCGGTCGTGGTGGGATTTGGCCCTGCCGGTATGTTTGCAGGTTTGCTTTTGGCAATGGCCGGTCTGAAGCCCATTATTCTGGAGCGCGGTGAGGATGCAGCTACGCGGCATCAAAAGGTACAGCATTTCTTTGAAACCGGTGAGTTGGATACAACAAGCAATGTACAGTTCGGCGAGGGCGGTGCCGGCACTTTTTCCGACGGCAAGCTGAACACGGGAGTGAACAATCCCCGAATCGGTTGGATATTGGAGCAGTTTGTGAAGGCAGGAGCCCGGGAAGATATTCTCTATGACGCAAAGCCCCATGTGGGTACGGATGTACTGCTGACGGTGGTGCAGAACCTGCGTCAGCGGATCATTTCGCTGGGGGGAGAGGTCCGTTTTTGTACCCAAGTAACGGGCGTTTTGACGGATAACGGTGCAGTTTCCGGTCTGCGGACCAATCGGGGAGAGATAACCTGCGATCAGGTGATTTTTGCCATTGGCCACAGTGCAAGAGATACCTTCCGGATGCTGAATGATTTGGGTGTTCCCATGGAGCCCAAGCCCTTTGCAATGGGCGTTCGGATCGAACAGAAGCAATCTGTGATCGACAAAGCCCAGTACGGAACGAATTCGCTGCCCCTGCCGCCTGCGGACTATAAGCTGGTGCGCCATCTGGAGAATGAAACAGTTTATACCTTCTGTATGTGCCCCGGCGGCTATGTGGTTGCCGCCACATCCGAAGAGGCGCAGATCGTGACCAACGGTATGAGCAATGCGGACCGGGATGGAGAAAATGCCAATGCGGCTCTGCTGGTAAGTCTCAACCCTGCGGACTTTCCCTATGATGGTGTGCTGGGCGGTATGCTGTGGCAAGAGGAGATTGAAAAGATGGCGTTTCGCCATACGGGCAGCTACTGTGCCCCGGTGCAGAAGGTCGGGGATTTTCTTGCCGGCGTGGTGAGCACCGGTCCCGGTGAAGTGAAACCCACATATCGCCCGGGTGTATACTGGACGGATCTGCATCAGGTACTGCCTGAGAAGATCACCCGCGCGCTGGCAGAAGCTCTGCCGCAATTGGAACAAAATCTGACGGGTTTTGCATCACCTGACGCTGTTTTGACCGCTCCGGAAACCCGGAGTTCTTCCCCGGTGCGTATCATAAGGGGAGAGGACCGGCAATCGGCTCTGAAGGGCTTATATCCTGCAGGAGAGGGAGCTGGCTATGCCGGAGGGATTATGTCTGCGGCGATCGACGGTATGATGGCAGCAGAAGCACTGCTTGATACCTTGAAATAAAATATGACCGGGGTGCATACCATGTCAGCCCCGGTCATTTTTGTTATTCTTTGGTTAATACTTTTTTGTGATAAGATTTTTCACCGCATTGCGGGCAACACATATATCTGCTTCTGCCCAAATGGGGTGCCATATTCACGGCTTTGCAGGTAGGGATATACCTGTGTTTGCAATTCTTACATTCATAATAGCCGGCTACCTGTTCAATGCGAAGCAGGAAGGGCAATGCGATCAAAATGGGTGTTACGCCGATTCCAATCAGTGTAAAACGCAGCCAATGCTCAATAGGTGCCAGAGATGCTATGACGATCAGCGTAAGCATAATTGCCATGCACAATATACCAATGACCAACTCAAGCTTCAGCAGCCAGCGGTCGTTATTTTCTTTCTGCTCGAGCATATCAAGCAATGTTTTTTCTGTTTCTTTGTTTTGGTTTCCCATACGCACAACCTCCCCACATAATAAATCATTTACGGTGATCCCCAACAGTTCGCACAGTTCAAGCATTAGGGAAGAATCCGGCATTGCTCTGCCCGTTTCCCATTTGGATATGGCTCTGTCAGTAATCTGCAATTTTTCCGCCAGCTGCATTTGTGTCAGATTGGCGGCTTTTCTTCGTTCAGCAATAAATTTGCCGATTTTCACTTGATCCATTTTGCGCCTCCTTTCACCTAGAGTATAAGGGCTAATGGGATAGAAATCTACAAACCGATGGTTGAGTGGGGAATTTTAATCTTAGATTTCTCAAATGTGGTATGCTGCCAATGCTATGATTATATGCATCATCATCAACAGCGGTACGCCAATAACAAATTTGGGGTGCTTGGTCTTGTGCCGGAAGAAAAACATTCCCATCAAAACACCCAAACTGCCGCCTGCGGCTGCGAAGGCCATCAGTGTGCGCTCAGGAATGCGCCACTTTTTCTTTTTGGCTTTTTGCTTGTCGATGAGCATAAAAAGAAAGCCCACAGCATTGATTATAACGAAGTAAGTGTAGAGATAATCCATAAAAGAAATCCTTTCGGGAGGTAATCAGATGAAGAAATTGTGTGTAATTCTGGTGATGATGTTATTGCTGACCGGGTGCAGTCTTCAGACCTTTGAAAAGGTGGAGGATCAAAACGATGTACAAGCGATGGCAAGTCCGGCAAAGTTTCTGCTGGACCTGCCGGAAACGGCTGCCGCACCGGCCATGCAGAGTGGTACCGGAAAGATCTACTTTTGCGGCGATTATGACATTGCTGTGGAAATCCTGCCCTCAGGCAATCTGAGCAACACCTTACAAACCCTCACCGGTTACGAAAAAGAGGAGCTGGAACTGGTGAAGACCGTTCGCAGCGGTGTGGCTTGTTATGAAGGGGTCTGGTCCGCTGCCGGGGAAGCAGGGGATCATATCGGCAGAGTTCTTGTGCTGGATGACGGCAATTTCCATTACTGTGTCAGTATTCTTGCACCTGCAGAAACAGCTGGCGAATGCGTTGAGGAATGGAATACAGTGCTTTCCTCCGTCGCATTGGCGGAAGGTTAAGCCGTTGCTCCCACGGTCTTCGTGGGAGCTTTTTCCATCATATCACATATTCGCCGAAAAGGAAACTGTAATTGCATTTTTCCTGAAACTGTGGTATCCTATTTGAAAAGGAGTGAGAGATATGCGCTACATCGGATGTCACTTATCTGCATCAAATGGAAATCTGGCTATGGTGCGCACCGCACAGGAAATCGGTGCAAATACCTTTGCGTTTTTCACCCGGAATCCCCGTGGCTCGAAAGCCAAGGCTGAGGACCCGGCGGATTGTGCGGCGGCAATGGAGGAACTGAAAAAGCTTGGCTTTGGCAAGCTGGTTGCCCACGGGGCGTATACGATGAATCTTTGCACCGCTGATCCGGACGCCCGGAAATTTGCAGCCGGTGTGCTGTGCGATGATTTGCGACGGATGGCTTCCTTGCCGGGAAATTTCTATAATTTTCACCCCGGCTCCCATGTGGGACAGGGTACGGAAACCGGCATCAGTCAAATCGTGGACGCGCTGAAAAAGGCACTTGCGCCCGGTTATCCTGTTACGGTTCTGCTGGAAGCTATGGCCGGAAAAGGCAGCGAGATCGGCGGAAAATTTGAAGAGCTGAAGGATATTATTGAAGGTGTGGGAAGCAATCAAGTGGGCGTATGTCTGGATACCTGCCACATCTGGGATGCCGGCTACGATATTGTCAACGATTTGGATGGAGTCCTGCAGGAATTTGATCGGGTCGTCGGTCTGGATAAGCTTTGTGCCCTGCACCTGAACGATTCCAAAAACCCGTTAGCAAGCCACAAGGACCGCCACGAATGTATCGGTGACGGTAATTTGGGTTTGGCAACCTTTGAGAAAATAATCAATCACCCTGTGCTTGCAGGTTTACCTATGATTCTGGAAACCCCCAATGAGCTGCCCGGGTATGCCCGGGAGATAGCATTGCTTCGGGGTTTGGAAAAATAACACGAAGGAGGTGGCGCAATGGATGCTCTGGCGATATTTTATCAAGCGGATGAAACGGTAATAGAGGTATTTCAGGCCATTTTGCGCTACCTTGCGCCCATTTTGGTATTCATTCTGTTCCTGCGAACCGTAAAACCTCTTTTAACCTTCCGGATGGAGCCGGAGATCTGGGCGTGGTTGTGTCCAGATGACGGTCGGCGTTTGCCGATCACCCACTGGGAGAATATCATCGGAAGTCACAAGCGCAGCGATGTGGTCATCAATCTGCCTGAAGTGGAGAAAAGTCATGCGGTACTGACCCGCTATGACGACGGCAGCTGGTCCATTGCAGATGCCGATTCCCAAAGCGGTGTTTTAGTCAACGGAGAACGCGTGCAGATGACATCGTTGGAGGAAAAAGATGTGATTACCATCGGCAATGTGGATTTGGTTTTTCTGCCAATGAACAAGCGGCAGGAGGGACGCCTTGCCCAGCTTCGGACCCAAGCAGCATTTCCGGTGGACAGCCTCGCCAATTTGTTTCTTTTGTCGCTGCTGCAATGCCTTTGTGCTGTAAGCTATCTCATGCGCTGCGGCGGACAAAACGCACCGGAAATCGTAATTGGCTTTTCCGGTATACTCATTTGCCAATGGCTGCTGCTGATCTTCTATCTGTGCATCAAAAAGCCGTCCTTTGAATTGGAGACACTGGCGTTTTTCCTGTGCACCGTCGGTATGGCGGCCATTGCGGCGGTCAAGCCAGCAGAGATGCCCAAACAGCTGATTGCAATGGTGCTGGGGCTCGTGCTGTTTCTGTGTATGGGCTGGGCTCTGCGGAATCTGGGTCGGGCGAAGAAATTGCGTTATGTAGCCGGTGCTGTTGGCATCGGATTGCTGCTGATCACCCTTGTTTTCGGCAAGAATTTTAACGGCGCGCGCAACTGGCTGATGATCGGCGGAATGTCCCTTCAGCCCTCGGAATTGAGCAAGGTTTGCTTTGTTTTTGTGGGGGCATACGCTATGGAACGGGTGCTGACCAAACGGAACCTGATTCTGTTCATCGTGTATTCCGTAGCTGTATGTCTGTGCCTTGCGGTGATGAATGATTTCGGCACAGCACTGATTTTCTTTGTCGCTTTTTTACTGATTGCCTACCTTCGTTCCGGCAGTGTGGGCACTGTTGCGCTGGCCTGCACCTCCGTTGGTTTGGCAGGTATGCTGGTGGTGCGGATGGCACCCCACGCTTTGCGGCGATTTGCAGGCTGGCGGCACATTTGGGAGGACCCGCTGGGTGCCGGTTATCAGCAGACCAGGGCACTGATGTGCATTGCCTCCGGCGGCTTATTCGGTCTGGGTGCCGGAAACGGCAAAATGGACCGGATATTCGCGGCGGATTCCGATGTGGTTTTTGCTACTATTTGTGAAGAATGGGGAATCATCCTTGCCATTATGCTGGTGTTCTGCCTGATTGCTTACGGTTTGTTCGCCTTGCGGATGGCGGTTATCAGCCGCAGCAGCTTTTATACCATCGCATCCTGCACAGCCGCAGGAATACTGCTGGTACAGACGATTTTGAATGTGCTGGGTACGCTGGATGTGCTGCCCTTGACCGGCGTGACATTTCCCTTCGTGTCCAACGGCGGCTCCAGTATGATCGGTGCATGGGGGTTGCTTGCCTTTATAAAAGCCGCAGATACCCGGCAAAATGCCAGCTTTGCGGTGCGCCAGACAAAGGAAGCAGGTGATGTGCATGAATAGAATCATTTCACGGGCAAAAGTGCTTCTGGTGCTGATCCTAGTCCTTTCGTTTGGGCTTTCCTTCTTTCTGGTTGAGTACGCAATGAATTCCGGTGACTGGGTCTATAAGCCCGGCTCACCGCACATTTACCACGCGGAAAGTATTGGCTGCGGCAAAATCGCAGATCGGGATGGGATTCTGCTGGTTGATCTGACCGGAGACCATATCTATTCCAATAATGCCGTTTTACGAATGGCAAGCCTTCATTGGCTGGGTGACAGAGCCGGCAATATCAGTGCCCCGGCACTAAATAAGTATTCCAAAGAGCTTGCCGGCTTTGATCCGGTCAGCGGTCTGTACGCCTATGGCGGCATAGGCGGTACCGCGACCCTGACTCTGTCTGCCAAATTGCAGATGGCTGCTCTTACGGCTATGGGGGACTACAAGGGAACGCTGGCGATCATGAATTATAAGACCGGTGAGATTCTCTGTGCGGTTACCACACCTACCTTTGATCCGGATAATGTTCCGGACATTCCCGGGGATACCACCGGAAAATATGAAGGTGCGTATCTTAACCGCTTTACCCAAGCCGCCTACACCCCCGGTTCAATTTTTAAGATCGTTACGATGGTGGCAGCGTTGGAGAGTCTGCCGGATCTGGAGCAGCAGGAATTTATCTGCACCGGTGAGGTAGCGTATGGCGTAGACAAGGTCACCTGCGAACGGGTTCACGGCACGCAGAATATTTGGGATGCCTTTAAAAACTCCTGCAACTGTGCTTTCGCCAAGCTTTCTGAGCAGATCGGAGGTAAGCGGCTTGCACGCTTTGCTGAGCAGCTCGGTGTTTTGGATGCTCTGAGTTTTGACGGGATTACTACGCAGCCGGGAGGCATCGACTCTGCCGACCAGGCGGATGTTTTGGTTGCGTGGAGTGCGATTGGTCAACACAAGGATCTTGTGAATCCCGCAAGCTTTTTGACGATGGTTGCCGCGATTGCAAACGATGGTGTTGTGCCGAACACACATATTGTGGACCGTATCGAAACTGCCGGCAAGACCACTTATAACGCCCGGACCGCACCCGGACAGCGGATTATGTCCGCCCAAACCGCCCAAAAGCTTTCTGCAATGATGCGCAACAATGTGGAAAACTACTACGGAGATGAGCTTTTTGCCGGCTTTACGGTTTGTGCAAAATCCGGCACCGCGCAGGTGGGCGGCGACAAAAAGCCCAATGCTATGTTCACCGGCTTTGTGGCAGATGAGAACTGTCCCATAGCCTTCTTCGTTGCCATTGAAGACGGCGGCTACGGGCGACGCATTTGCATTCCGGTATTGGAACAAGTGCTTTTGGCCATTCGGGATGCTATGTAAACGGAATATCTCAACACCTCCTGCATAGGCTTGTGCAGGAGGTGTTTTTCATGTGTCGAAAAAACCAACTTTGCGGCTGCGCGCTGATGGCTTTCGGTTTCGGCCTGCTGATCGGCTGCTGTCTGGATTCCAACTTCCTGTGCTGGTGCGTAGGTGTTGGAATTATGGCACTGGGCTTTTGGTGCAACAGCAAAAAATAATTGGCATAAACTTGTCCCCGGTGCATAGACTTTAGCAGGAATGTGGGAGGAGTGAACCAAATGGAAGTAAAATTCATGGAAAATACATTGCAGTGTATGCAGCCGCTTTTGGGGCAGGTACATAAAGGAGAGCAGACTACGGAGATTCGTCTGCCGGATGCCTATCCCGATATCGGAAAGGTCATTGGTTGCTGGGGTCAAGTGCTGATTCGGGGAAAGGAATGGCGTTCCGGGAGTGTTGGCGCGAGTGGTGGGGTAATGGCTTGGGTTTTATATGCACCTGAAGATGGTACCACACCCCGGGTTGTGGATGCGTGGATCCCCATCCAATGCCGTTGGGATCTGACGGATGATCGGGAGGATGGTGTAATACAGCTTCAGCCACTGCTGACAGAATTGGATGCCAGATCCCTTTCTGCCCGGAAGATGCTGGTCCGGGCATCCGTGGAAACCTATGCCGCGGCTATGACACGGCAAACGGTGAGCCTTACCGTACCGCCACAGCTGCCGGAGGATGTGCAGCTGCTCAAGAACAGTTATCCCGCTGAGTTGCCGATGGAGGCAGGGGAGAAGCAGGTACAGCTGGACGAGGCGATTACCGTTCCCGGTAATCTGCCGCCGGTTCACAAGATCGTTGCTTACTCCGTTAAGCCTGCCATTGCAGAGCAAAAGGTGCTTGGCAACCGGCTGGTATTTCGCGGTCAGACGGATGTGGAGATGACCTATTTGACGGAGGAAGGCGCTTTGCATCACTGGCAGGCGGAATTCCCTTTCTCTCAGTATACGGAGCTGGATAGGGATTACAGCCCCAACGCAAGTGCGTGGGTATCTCCTGTTTTGACAGCTATGGAAATGGAAATGTCGGAAGGGCAGCTTCACCTTCGGGGCGGAATGGCAGCTCAATATACGATCTTTGACAGAGCTGTAATAGAACTGGTGGAGGATGCCTACAGCCCCCACAGGAATGTGGAGATAAAAAAGCAGCAGGTTGAAATTCCTATGCTCCTTGACCGTATGACAATGGATATTGCTGTTTCCTCTGCTTTGTCAACTGATGGGGAGAAGGTCCTGTGGGCTGATGCCTATCCGGAATACCCCGTTATGGCGACAGAGGAGGAACCGATTGTGCGCCTTAACGGAAAGTTTCTCGTCCTTGCCCAAAATGAGGAGGGACAGCTGTATGAAGAATCTGCCCGTTATGATGGGCAAGAAGCATTCGCGTCGGAATCGGGGAACCTTCATTACCTTTGGCTGGGCAATGCCGATCAGACAGAGATTTTCCCCAATGCTGACGGTTTTTCGTTCAATTGCAGATATCCTGTAACTGCGCTGACTTATTCAGGGATACCAATGCCAATGGTCACAGAGCTTGACCTTGGGGAGATGAAGGAAGCGGATGCCGACCGCCCGTCCATTATTCTGCGACGGGTGGGAGAGGAAGGCTTGTGGGGTCTTGCTAAAAATTGCGGATCGACTGTTTCGGCAATTCAGGAAGCCAATAAGCTAACAGGGGAAGCGGAGGAAGGACAGCTGCTCCTGATCCCGGTCTGCTGATAAAAAAACCGCCGCTGCGTGGGAGAGACGCAGCGGCGGTCTGGCAAGTGTGTCGCATCGGGGGGATTTACCTGCCTGAAGCTATGATAATGCAAACAAAACGGGAAAAGCCATCGATATTTGTCGAAGAAAAACAGAAAATCTGCCCTGAAAGCACACCAGAGGGTGTGCTTTTTTATTTGTCTTTGGGTGTAGATTTTTGGTTTTTACTGTGCTATAATAGTAAAGCTAAATTCTACAAAAGGTGTGATTTCTATGACAAAAATTGATATTTATTCCGGCTTTCTCGGTGCGGGCAAAACAACTCTTATCAAGAAAATGATTTCTGAGGGCTATAAGGGGCAAAAGCTGGTGCTGATCGAAAACGAATTCGGTGAAATCGGCATTGACGGCGGCTTTCTGCAGGACGCCGGCATCAACATTACCGAGATGAATTCCGGCTGCATCTGCTGCTCACTGGTAGGCGATTTCGGTAAGGCCTTGCAGGAGGTTATCGAGAAGTTCCATCCTGACCGGGTAATCATCGAGCCCAGCGGTGTGGGTAAGCTGTCCGATGTGGTGGCAGCGGTGGAGAAGGTCACCGGTCACGAAGTGGAGATCGGCTTCAAGGTGGCCGTGGCCGATGCAGGTAAGGTCAAGATGTATATGAAGAACTTCGGTGAGTTCTATAACAATCAGATTGAGACTGCCGATACCATCATTCTGTCCCGCGCTGGTGACATCAAGCAGGAGAAGCTGGATGCCTCTCTGGCACTGATCCGGGAGCATAATGCAGATGCCACCATCGTTACCACACCGTGGGACGCTCTGACCGGTGAACAGCTGGTTGTCGCTATGGAAGGTAAGAGTGTCAAGGCCGCTGAACTGGCTCATGAAGAACACGAGCATCATTGCTGCTGCGGCCACCATCACGAACACGAGCACCACCATCACCATGATGAGGAGGAGCATCACTGCTGCGGCCACAATCACCATGATGAGGAGGAGCATCACTGCTGCGGCCATCACCACCACGATCACGATGAACATCAGCATCATCACGATCATGAGCACGACGAGCATTGCACCTGCGGCTGCCATGATCATGAGCACGAGCATCACCATCATCACCATCACGCCGATGAGGTCTTTACCTCTTGGGGTGTGGAGACTGCCAGAAAGTTTACGGCAGAGCAGATCGAAAACGCTCTGCAAGAGCTGGATTCCGGCAAATACGGTATGGTCCTCCGTGCGAAAGGCATCGTGCCTGCAGCCGATGGTACTTGGATCCACTTTGACCTGGTTCCCGAGGAGCATAATGTTCGCACCGGTGCTGCCGATATTACCGGCAAGCTGTGCGTCATCGGTGCCAAGCTGGACGAAAGCGGTGTAGCCGCACTGTTTGGGGTGTGAGTATGCAGCAGATTCCCGTATATGCATTTACAGGCTTTTTAGAGTCCGGTAAAACAAAGTTTATTCAGGAAACACTGGAAGATGAACGGTTCAATGCCGGTGAGCGGACGCTGCTTTTGGTCTTTGAAGAAGGTGAGGAGGAGTATGATTTCTCCACCTATCCCCATCAGAATGTCTTTCTTTATACGCTGGATCAGGAAACAGTCACCACCAAGGAGCTGCGGGAGCTTGCCAAAAAGCACAAAGCGCAGCGTGTGGTTGCGGAGCTGAACGGTATGCAGATGGTGGGCGATCTTTACACCCGGTTTCCTGAGGAATGGGTGCTTGCCCAAGAGGTGATGTTTGCCGATTCCACCACCTTTATGCTGCAAAATGCCAACTGGCGAAATCTGGTTATGGACAAGCTGGTGGGCGCACAGATGGTGGTTTATAATCGCCTGACACCCGGTCAGGATACCATGCCGTTGCACAAGCTCTCCCGAGCTGCCAACCGCCGCATTGACATTCTGTATGATTACACCGATGGTACCACCGCCTTTGATGATGTGGAAGATCCGTTGCCCTTTGATATCAACGCACCCGTTATTGAGGTCAAGGACGAGGACTACGCCCTGTGGTATCGGGATGTAACGGAAGAACCTCAAAAGTATGAGGGAAAGACCATCCGCTTCAAAGCGCAGGTGGCAATGCTGCGCCGGGATAAAAACGCAATGTTTGCCCCCGGTCGGTTTGTGATGACCTGCTGTGTGGATGATATTCAGTTCTGCGGTGTTCCTTGCCGCTATCAGGACGCCCAGAAGCTGGAATCCCGCAGCTGGGTAATGGTTACTGCAAAGATCAACGCAGAAAATCACATTCTCTATCACGGGGAGTTGGGTCCGGTACTGACAGCGATTTCCGTGGAGCCGGCTGCACCTGCCGTCGAAGAGGTTACAACTTTTTAATGATAAAAGACCGCCGGATTTTCCGGCGGTCTTTTCTGTTTCGTTAGGCGGGTTTGAAGCTGTCCTTGAGGCTGACGGAGCGGTTGAATACCAGATGCTCAGGGGAGGAATCCTTACTGTCGGGGCAGAAGTAGCCAAGACGCATAAACTGATAGGATTCGCCGGCCTTTGCGTTCTTCAAACTGGCTTCCACCTTGCAGCCGGTCAGAATCTCCAGAGAGTTAGGATTCAGGCAGGCCAGGAAATCCTTGTTGGCGGCATCGGGATCAGCATCGTCAAAGAGATTGCTGTACTGACGAACCTCGGCATCACAGCAGTTGTTGGCATCCACCCAGTGGATGGTTGCACCCTTGATCTTGCGTCCGTCGGCAGGATCGCCGCCCTTGGAGTCGGGATCATAGGTTGCCAGCACTTCGGTCACATTGCCGTTGGCATCAGTGACACATCCGGTGCACTTGATAACATATGCACCTTTCAGCCGGCACTCAGGACCGTCTGGGAACAGACGCTTATACTTGGGAACAGGCTCGGCAAGGAAATCGTCTGCCTCGATCCACAGATCCCGGGAGAAGGTGACCTCACGCACACCGTCCTCGGGTTTGTTGGGGTTGTTCTCAATGGTGAAGGTTTCGGACTGTCCCTCAGGATAATTGGTGATAGTCAGCTTCACGGGCTTCACAACAGCCATCACACGCTGAGCAGTTTCATTCAGATCTTCCCGCAGGCAGTACTCCAAAAATGCGTACTCGATGGTGTTGGGGGATTTGGCAACGCCGACGCGATCGCAGAAGTTGCGGATTGCCTTAGGCGTGTAGCCGCGGCGGCGCAGACCGCACAGAGTGGGCATACGGGGATCATCCCAACCGGATACATAGCCGTTTTCCACCAAGGCTCTCAGCTTACGCTTACTAAGCACGGTATGGTCAATGCCCAGACGCGCAAACTCGATCTGACGGGGATGGTGGGGGACAGACACATTTTCAACGACCCAGTTATAAAGCGGTCTGTGATTCTCAAATTCCAGAGAACACAGAGAATGGGTAATGCCCTCCAGAGCATCCTGGATGGGGTGGGCAAAGTCATACATGGGGTAGATGCACCACTTGTCACCCTGACGGTGATGGTGCATGTGTCGAATCCGGTAAATAACCGGGTCGCGCATATTGAAATTGCCGGAAGCGAGGTCAATCTTGGCGCGGAGGGTATACTTGTTGTCTTCAAATTCGCCGGCGCGCATACGGGCAAACAGATCCAAGCTTTCCTCAATAGGACGGTCCCGGAAGGGGGAGGTGGCAGGGGTATTCAGGTCGCCGCGCATTTCCTTTGCCTGCTCGGGAGTCAGCTCGCATACATAGGCAAGCCCCTTTTTAATCAGTTCAACGGCATATTCATAGTCCTTTTCGAAGTAATCGGAGCCGTAGAAGAAACGGTCGCCCCAATCAAAGCCCAGCCAGTGGATATCTTCCTTGATCGCCTCCACAAATTCTACATCTTCCTTTGTGGGGTTGGTATCATCCATACGCAGGTTGCACAGACCGCCGAATTTCTCAGCGGTGCCAAAGTCAATAATCAGAGCCTTGCAGTGACCGATGTGCAGGTAGCCGTTGGGCTCAGGCGGGAAACGGGTGTGCACCGTCTGACCGGCATAGCGACCGCCCTCGGCAATATCTTCTTCGATAAATGCGTGGATGAAATTTTTGCTTTCAGTGATTTCAGCCATTTTTTATCCGTCCTCTCTTGATAAATGAAGTTCAATAATATGCCATTATAACCCATTCGAAAAAATTTTGCAACATAAATCCTTTCGGAAACCGTATTTTCTCAGTGAAAAACTGTTTATAATTTGCTTCAGGGAATTATTTTGTAAAAAAATAAAGAACAAGCCTTAAAATGCAAATTTCTAGTTGCCATTTTACGAATTATCATATAAAATAGAAAGGACAAATGAAAAGGGGGAGTGTAACTTGCCTACAGTCAAGTATAAGCGTATTTTGCTGAAAATCAGCGGTGAGGCGCTAGCCGGCGAGGCCCATCGGGGTTTGGATTTTTCTGTGATTGATTCCGTGTGTGAAGTAATCAAGAAATGTTCCGCGTTGGGCGTGCAGATCGGCGTTGTCATCGGCGGCGGCAATTTCTGGCGCGGTGTGAAGGACGGCGCGGATAAAATGCAGCGTTCCCATGGCGACGCAATGGGTATGCTGGCAACGGTAATGAATGCCATTGCGATGGCAGATGCCTTGTGCCGGCACGGTTTGGATGCCCGGGTTCTCAGCGCAGTGGAAATGAACAAGTTCTGCGAGTATTTCACCCGGGATACCGCGGACCGCTATCTGAATGAGGGCAAGGTGGTCATCTTTGCCGCAGGAACAGGAAACCCCTATTTTACTACCGACACCGGCGCAGTGCTTCGTGCCGTTGAGATCGAGGCAGATGCCATTTTGATGGCAAAGAATGTGGACGGCATTTATTCCGCTGACCCCAATAAGGATCCTACTGCCGTAAAATACGACAGCCTTACTTATGACGAAGTCATTGCCCGACAGCTGAAGGCAACGGATATCACCGCAATGACATTGGCAATGGACAACCATATGACTTTGGTGTGCTTCGCTTTGAAGGACCCTGAAAATATCCTCCGCGTCGTCTGCGGAGAAAACATCGGAACAATTGTTAAGGAGGATTAAAAATGAGCGTTGATTTCAAGGAATTTGCAAGAAAGATGGATAAGACTCTGGAACATCTGGAGGATGAGTTCGGTGCTGTGCGTGCAGGCCGTGCAAATCCCAAGGTTCTTGATCGCATCACCGTGGAATATTATGGACAGGACACTGCACTCAATGGTGTCGCAAATATTTCCTCCCCTGATGCCCGTACTTTGATGATTCAACCCTGGGACAGCTCCCTGATGAAGGCTATTGAGAAGGCTATTCTGACCTCTGATCTGGGTATCAATCCCCAGAACGACGGAAAGGTTATCCGCCTGATTTTCCCTCAGCTGACGGAAGAACGTCGTAAGGATCTGACCAAGCAGGTCAAGAAGTATGCTGAGGATGCCAAGGTGGCTATGCGTAATATCCGCCGCGACGGTATGGATTATGTGAAGAAGCTGAAGAAAAACTCCGAGATCACTGAGGATGACCAGAAGAAGGCAGAGAAGGATCTGCAGGACCTGCTGGATAAGTACATCAAGAAGGTTGACGAGACTTTGGCAGCTAAGGAAAAGGAACTGATGGCTCTGTAAGAGCGTGTATGTATTGGGGGCGGAATCGCCCCCAATCATCTGCTATGGTGAAAGGAGGAGGCCAAATGGAGAAACTGCCGATGCCCAGACACATTGCCATTATTATGGATGGCAACGGCCGATGGGCAAAGAAAAGAGGATTACCCCGTACTGCCGGTCACAGTGCCGGTGCGGAAGCATTCCGCCGTACTGCCAATTACTGCCGCACTCTGGGTGTGGAATACCTGACGGTCTATGCCTTCTCCACGGAAAACTGGAAGCGTTCAGAAGAAGAGGTTTCCGGCATTATGAAGCTCCTTGCAAAATACTTGCAGGAAGCATTGCGGGATATGGAAAAAAACCATGTCCGTTTTCGCTTTTTTGGTGATTTGAGCCGCTTGAGCCCGGAGCTGCGTCGTCTTTGTCTGGATGCCGAGGCGCGCTCCAGCGAATATCACGAGGTTCAGGTGAATTTTTGCCTGAATTATGGCGGACGGGATGAGATTGTCCGGGGAATCAGGGCCTACGCCCGGGATGTTCAGGCAGGAAAGGCCGATCCCGATGCCCTCACCGAAGAAATGTTCTCCCATTATCTGGATTCTGCCGGTGTGCCGGATCCGGAGCTGGTGATTCGTCCCTCCGGGGAACTTCGTACCAGTAATTTCCTGCCTTGGCAAACGGTTTACTCTGAGTTTGTGTTTATGGATGTGCTTTGGCCGGACTTTTCTCCCGCTGATCTGGATGCTGCCATTGCCCAGTACCATGGGCGGAATCGCCGCTTCGGAGGTGTATAGGTATGAAACTGAGAATTCTAGCGGCAGTGGTGCTGGTTCCGGTGCTGCTGGCAGTGCTGCTCGTTGCGCCGCCGATCTTGCTCGCAATTTTGGTAGGTGTGATTTGTGCCATTGGTGCTTATGAGCTTCTTTACGGCACCGGTCTTGTGAAGCATCCCCGGCTTTTTTCTTACTCTGCGCTGATGGCATTTTGCGTGCCGATTTGGTGCTATTTCGGAATGTCCGGCCTTGCGGCGCGGTTGGGCATTTTCATCTTTACTGCGCTGCTGTTCATGGAAATCCTGCTTTCCAAGGGAAAATTGCGGCTGGAGAAAGTGGCTATATGCTATATTGCCGGCTTACTGATTCCGTACCTGCTTTCCACACTGGTTCGGCTGATGGGCGACGGCAGTGAACGCTATGTGATCCTGCTGCCCTTTATTCTTGCGTTTATGGCGGATACCGGTGCGTATTTTATCGGTTGCAGATTCGGTAAGCACAAGCTTTCGCCGGTTATCAGCCCTAAGAAGAGCGTAGAGGGACTTGTTGGCGGCATTTTCTTCGATATCGCAGGAATGTTTATTTTCTGCCTGATTATGAGCCTTGCTTTTGGGAAAAATGTTAACTATCTGTATGCTTTTACATACGGTGTTGTTGGCGCGTTGGCCGGCACCTTCGGCGATCTGTCCTTTTCTGCCATCAAACGGCAGGCAGGCATTAAGGATTACGGTAACCTGATCCCTGGGCACGGTGGAGTTCTGGACCGTTTTGACTCAGTTATTATCGTCGCACCGCTAACGGAGCTTTTGCTGCTCTTGATGCCCGTTTTGGAGTAAAATATGATTAAATCTGTGAGTATATTGGGCTCTACCGGTTCCATTGGGCGGCAGAGTCTGGATGTGATCCGCCATATGGATGTGCAGGTTGTGGCTCTGACCGCAGGCACAAATGTGGAAAGGATGGCGCAGCAGTGCCAAGAGTTTTCTCCCAGACTGGCCGTTATGGCCACGGAGGAAACTGCTGCAGCATTGAAATCAAAAATTTCCCATCTTCCCACCCGGGTCGCCTGGGGCGAAGAGGGACTTTTGGAAGCGGCCACTATGGAGGAAGCGCAGTGTGTGATCACCGCTGTGGTGGGCATGCTGGGGCTCAAGCCTACATTGGCTGCCATTCATGCCGGTAAACGCATCGGTCTTGCCAATAAGGAGACCTTGGTTTGTGCCGGAGAGCTGGTGATGCGGGAGGCGAAGGCGCATAATGCTGAGATTATTCCCGTGGATTCTGAACACTCCGCTATATTCCAGTGTCTGATGGGAGTTCGTGATAAACGAGAAATTAAAAGAATCATCCTTACCTGCTCCGGCGGTCCATTCTACGGCATGGATCGGCAGCAGCTGGAAAGCGTGACACGGGCAGATGCGCTGAAGCATCCCAACTGGAAGATGGGGGAGAAGATCACCATTGATTGCGCCACATTGATGAACAAGGGCCTGGAGGTTATTGAGGCAATGCGCCTTTACGATCTTCCCTTGTCTAAGGTTGATGTGGTGATTCACCGTCAAAGCATTGTTCACAGCCTTGTGGAGTGCGTGGACGGTGCGGTTATGGCACAGCTGGGCGCACCGGATATGCGCTTGCCCATTCAATTGGCACTGACCTATCCCCATCGGACGGAGTGTCCGGTGGATCCATTGGATTTGACTGCCTGCGGACCGCTGACCTTTGCCGAGCCCGATCTGAAGGCTTTTCCCTGCCTGAAGCTGGCGATGGAATGTGCCCAAAAGGGAGGCAACGCCTGCGCGGTGATGAACGGTGCAAATGAAGCTGCGGTTGCCCTGTATTTGCAGGACAAAATCGGGTTTTATGATATTTATGAGCTGGTGTCCGGTGCTGTGAATGCCGTACCCTTTATTGCTGGCCCGGATTTGGAACAAATTTTGGATTCCGACCGTTTGGCCCGGCAATATGTTTCCGAAAAAATGTGTAATTGAGGCTTATTATGACGATTATCTTTGCAATTCTGATCTTTAGTTTTTTGATTTTTATCCACGAGCTCGGCCATTTCATTGCCGCAAAACGCTCCGGCGTGCAGGTAAATGAGTTTTCTATGTTTATGGGTCCTGCAATTTGGAAAAAGCAAAAGGGTGAAACCCTTTATTCCATTCGCTGCATTCCCATTGGCGGCTTTTGCGCTATGGAGGGTGAGGATTCCGACACGGATAACCCCCGTTCCTTCCAAAAGGCTGTCTGGTGGAAACGGATGATTATTCTTATTGCCGGCTCTGCGATGAATTTCATCGCCGGTGTGCTGATTATGGTCATCGTTTTTTTGCCTGCACAGCAATTTATCGTTCCTACCATTGCCAGTGTGGAGGAGGGCTGCCTTGTGGCCGGCCCCAATGGCCTGCAGGTGGGAGATACCATTCTTGAGATCGACGGAGAGCAGGTCTATGTTCAGTCCGATGTTACCACGATTCTGTCTCTGAAATCCGGTGATGTACACGATATCGTTGTTGACCGGGGCGGTCAGCGCGTGGAACTGAATGATTTTGAAATGAAAAAGACCCTCTTCGGAAACGAGGAAACGCCCCGTTACGGTTTCAGCTTCTCCATTGTGGATGCCACCTTGAGCTCCAAGCTGGACTACGCATGGAAAAATGTACTCAATTCCTGCCGTATGGTCCGCATGAGCCTGCAAATGCTGGTTTCCGGCGAGGCCTCCCTTAACGATATGTCCGGCCCCGTGGGCATTATGGGACAGATGAGCGATGTGGCAGAACAATCGGAAACCTGGGTTGACGGTCTGCTGAATATGCTCTATTTCGGCGGCTTTATTGCCATAAACCTTGCCATCATGAATATGCTGCCCATTCCTGCACTGGATGGCGGTCGTGTTTTGGCACTGCTGGTAACCACTGCGATCGTCAAGATCACCAAGAAGCCTGTTAATCCCAAAATCGAGGGCTATATCCACGCCGGTGGTATGGTCCTGCTGCTGATTCTGATGGCAGTGATTATGTTCAAGGACATTTTTACAATTTTTAAGGGGTAATTCCTATGACAAGACAGATTCTCGTGGGTGGTGTTCCCATCGGCGGCGGTGCGCCGGTGGTGATCCAGTCTATGCTCAATACAAAAACAACGGATGTTAAGGCGTCTTTGGCTCAAATCGACCGTTTGAAGGCGGCCGGCTGTCAAATTGCACGGCTTTCCGTTCAGAATATGGAAGCTGCACGGGGATTTGCGGAAATTTGCAAGGAGAGTCAACTGCCCTTGGTGGCTGACATCCATTTTGATTACAAGCTTGCCATTGCTGCGGCGGAGGGCGGTGCATCTAAAATCCGCATCAACCCAGGCAATATCGGCGGTGAAGACCGCGTCAAAGCGGTGGTTGATGTTTGCAAGGATAAAAAGATCCCAATCCGTATTGGCGTCAACGGGGGAAGTCTGGATAAGCGGCTGCTGGAAAAGTACGGCCATCCCACTGCGGAAGCTTTGGTGGAAAGTGCCTTTGAGCATCTGGAACTGCTGGAAAAGTACAGCTTTTATGATACCTGCCTCTCCATGAAATCCTCTACAGTCCCTACAATGGTGGAGGCTTGCCGTCTGTTTCGCAGTAAGTGCGATTATCCGTTGCACATCGGTGTAACAGAGACCGGCCCCGTTAAAATGGGAATGATCAAATCTGCGATGGGCATCGGCGCGCTTTTGCTTGACGGCATCGGTGATACCATCCGGGTCAGCCTGACGGATGATCCGGTGGAGGAGGTCTATGTCGCAAAGGATATTCTGAAGGCTGCCGGTCTGCGGAAAGAGGGAGTTAATATTATTTCCTGCCCCACCTGCGGACGGACGAGCATAGATCTGATCGGGCTGGTGAATCAGGTGGATGAGGCATTGAAGAATTGCCAGAAGCCCATTACGGTTGCGGTGATGGGCTGTGTTGTCAACGGTCCCGGTGAGGCCAGAGAAGCGGATATCGGCATTGCCGGTGCCGATGGCTGGGGTATGATTTTTGAAAAGGGAGAGCAGGTTGAGAAGCGTCCATATGCGGAGCTTCTGCCG
>SVLL01000035.1 GCA_015067935.1 Oscillospiraceae bacterium
ATGAAACTGAAGACCGCTTTTGTCGGAACGGATTACACCTGCAGCCCCGGAACGGCAAGAAGCGAACTGGACTATTACTTTATTCCGGCAGAATCCCTGAAAGAGGAATTTATAGAGCAGGGTGTTGCTGCACAGAAGATCGTTGTCAGTGGCATTCCTGTCCGCAAGGAATTTTATACACAGGGAGATAAGGCAAAAGCAAAGCGAAAGTTGGGGATCGACCCGCACCATACCCATTTGCTGATGATGTGCGGCAGTATGGGTTGCGGCCCGCTGAGAAAGCTGACAGAGCTTCTGAGTGTGGGAATGGATGAATCCATGGAGCTGTCTATCATTTGCGGCACCAACGAAAAGCTGTACAAGGAGCTGTCAGCGGAATATGCAGGATGGTCGAACATCCACATCCACGGCTTCCAAAAGGACATCAGCCTTTTCATGGACAGCGCTGATCTGTACCTGACCAAGCCGGGAGGACTCAGCACCACGGAGGCGGCTGTGAAAAATCTGCCCATGGTCTTCATTGACGCGGTTGCAGGGTGTGAGGAATACAACTTGAACTATTTTGTCTTCCTTGGTGGCGCTGCGACGGCAGACAGCACGGAAGATTTGGCGCGGCTTTGCTTAGATTTGCTGAAAGATAAGGCGGGGCTGTCCCAAATGGAGAAAGCCTTACAGAAGTTGCCTCATGCCAATGCAGCGCAGCAAATTTGCAGGACCATGCAGGGTAATGAATAACCAATACAGAAAAGAGAGAGATTATGGCAAAAGGATATGTGATCTATAATCCTATGGCCGGAAACGGCAAGGCAAAAGAGGATTCGCAGCTGCTGCAGATGGGTTTGGACGAGGAGCTGGAATACTACGATATGACCAGGATCACTAACTACGGAGCTTTTATTAGTGGCATGGAGAAAGAGGATTATCTGGTGATCGTAGGTGGCGACGGCACACTAAACCGATTTGTCAACGATACGGACGGTTTGGAGATCACCCAGGAAATCGTATATTACCCAACCGGAACAGGAAATGACTTCGCAAAGGATATGGGTATGGGAGCCAATCCTTGCCCCGTCACCGAACATCTGAAGAATCTGCCCTCTGTGGAGGTTCAGGGGAAACGCTACCGGTTTATCAACGGTGTTGGCTTCGGTATTGACGGCTACTGCTGTCAAGTAGGTGATGCGCTTCGGAAGATCCCCGGCAAGAAGGTGAATTATACCGGTATTGCAATCAAAGGACTGCTGTTTCACTTCGCCCCGAGAAATGCAACAGTAACCGTGGACGGGAAAGAATATGCTTACAACAAGGTATGGATCGCGCCGACCATGCATGGAAGATTCTACGGCAGCGGTATGATCCCCACACCAAAGCAGGACCGTGCCTCCGATACACTGTCACTGATGCTGTTCCACGGCGCAGGACGAATAAGAACACTCTGCGTGTTCCCCAGCATCTTCAAAGGTGAGCATGTAAAGCATACCAAAATGGTAGCAGTACATACAGGTAAAGAAATTACAGTGGAATTTGACCGGCCCACGCCCTTGCAGATCGACGGCGAGACGATTCTTGGCGTAACTAAATATACCGCATATGCGGCTAAGGTAAAGAAGAAAGTATTATGTTAAAACGGAATTTAAGCAGTATGGCTATGAGCCTTGTGGAAGTGATCATCGGCATACTGCTCCTGGTAAATCCCATTGGATTTACATCCGGCATCATCATTGCCTTTGGCATTGTGCTGATGGTTATGGGTATCAGCCTGATTATGGAAGCAGTGTTCGATATGATCGGCAGCATTATTGGGCACCGATAAAAAAAGTTTACTTTGAGTTGAAATTTTTGCGGTATTCTTTGAGCAATATAATGGAGGAAATAGCATGACTGAGAAGAAACCGTCCGTATTGTTCAAGATCATAAAGTGGTTTGTAAAGGTATTTTATCCCAAAATGCAAGTGGAAGGTGCCGAGCATCTGCCGGACGAGCCGGTGATCATCGTAGGCAACCACTGTCAGATGAACGGCCCTATTGTGGGCGAGTTATATGTACCGGGCGAGCCTTACATCTGGTGTGCCGGAGAAATGATGCATTTAAAGGATGTGTCGGAATATGCCTTCCGGGATTTTTGGAGCCAAAAACCGAAGTGGACACATTCTGGCTATAAGCTGCTCTCCTACATCATTGCGCCGATTGCCGTATGTGTGTTCAATAACGCTCGCACAATTGGTGTGTATCACGATACCCGTATTCTCTCCACCTTCAAAAATACGGTAAAGAAGCTGCAGGAGGGAAAGAGTGTGGTGATCTTTCCGGAGCATGATGTGAAGCACAATCATATCGTCTGTGATTTCCAGGATAAGTTCATTGACATTGCAAAGCTGTACTATAAAAAAACCGGCAAAGAGCTTCGCTTTGTTCCCATGTACATTGCTCCGAAGCTGAAGAAGATCTGTCTGGGCAAGCCGGTGCAGTTCTGTGCTATCGAGCCAATGGATGTTGAGCGCAGCCGGATCTGTACATACCTGATGGATGAAATCACTGCTATTGCGGAAGCACTACCGGAACATACCGTGGTGCCGTATCGGAACATCCCGAAGAAAGATTATCCGTCCAACATTCCTAAGGAGCATGCTTATGAAAAAACCGGTAGTGGATTATCGCACATTCCGCTTGCGAAAGATAAATGAACCGCAGTTTGCCCATTTGAAGCTACTTTTGGGTTGGGTGGGATATTTTGTCTTGTATTTTCTCACAGAGAATTTGATCCCGGCAGAAAACTGCCATCCGGTACACATGTGGCTGGATGATATAATCCCATTCTGTGAGTGGTTCTTGATCCCCTATGTATTTTGGTATGCGCTGATCGTTTTCTCACTCGGATATTTCCTACTCTACAATGTGGACAGCTTTAAGCGGCTGCAGACCTATATTATTATCACGCAAATTCTTGCCATGGCTTGCTATATCCTTTATCCTACACGGCAGGACCTGCGTCCTACAGAATTTGTAAATGATAATTTTCTGACCTGCTGTGTCAGCTTCCTGTATGCCTTTGATACAAATACCGGCGTATGCCCGTCGCTCCATGTGGCCTATTCCTTGGGAATTGCCTCGGTTTGGGCGAAGGAAAAGAGTGCACATCCATTGTGGCGGGGCTTCGTGGTTTTTGCGGTGGTGATGATCTGCTTGTCTACGATGTTTACTAAGCAGCACTCCGCAGTGGACCTGTTTGCGGCGATTCCGGTATGCCTGATTGCGGAAGGATTTGTTTATCGGGATCGATACTTTAGAAAGAAATAGAGGAATCACCTTTATGTAAGCAAGAAACACCCTGCAGCCAGAGGATTTTGAATACTTCACAACCTTTGAAAGCTCCCACTATTGCAAGCCGAATCTGGACTATTATAAAAACTTTTATGGAAGAATTTGTGCAGCAAGCCATCCCGGTATTTAAAACAATAGGAAAGTGCATCCCAAACGGGATGCACTTGTGTATTCTGTTTCTTGATCAAAGTACATTTGTGGATACAATACTTGTCCAGCCGGTATAAAGCAGTGCTTCTCCGCAGACATTCTGCTCCCCCTGGATATCCAAAACCGGAGCCTCCAGCTCTTCAATATGCGCAAGCTTTCCGTCCACATATGCCTGCAGGCGGTCACGGCAATGCTTCACTCTTCTGGAAAGCCCACCCATTCGCAGATCTTGGATTTCAAAGCCAAAGGGCTTATTCTCTTCCATCCACTGATCTCTGTACACCTCATAAAAATAGTCCAGCCGTTCCATCAGCAAAGAGTATTCTTCAATGAGACATTTGATTGCACCCTTGTCCTCGGACAGATAGGCATTACGGGTACGCACCCCCAAGTCATATTTGATACCCATCACATCGCACAATGCTTTCAGGCTCAAAAAAAGTCTTCCGTACTGCGGATGGGTCGTCCATTTCTCCAGCTTTTGGGCGCACTGCGCATAGCTTTCCGCCTGACCCGGAGCAACACGGCTATCAAACAGACCCATAAAGCAATCGCTGTAGAGCATATACTTATCCGGGTTTACCACTTCGCAGTGCTTTTCATTAGGTGTTCCCAGTAAATCCAACATCATAAAATCATCAAAGGGGATTTGGAATTTTGCTTCAAACCCACGCTTGATGCTTTCCATATCCTCATTTCCCTTGGCCAATTCTGAAATGTAGTACAGCGACGGCAGCATAGCATATCTGGAGCACTCTCCGCCATCGTCACCCCACAGGGTCATAAAGATATTTTCCACCCCATGCTTCATACACTGCTTCATCGCGCGTCCCATTGCCTCAATGGAAAAGGAATTGTGGGGCGCAAAATCGCACCAGGACCAGAGTCCGCCGGCAAACCACATACCCTCTTTGACCTGCATATGTGTCCGAAGCTGCTTGTCATAGTGTTCGGCATCCACAGAATAGTAATCCCAATAAACCAAGCTTACATTTTCAGGGATTTTTGCTTTTACCTGCTCGGATATTTCAAGATCATCTGCATAATAGTTGCCGTTATTGATCGCACGGAAGAACATATCGTCCCACATAATCAGCTGCAGATCGTATTTCTTTGCAATCTGGGAAATCCGATTCAAATGCTCCAGCAGAATATCCGACTGCTCCCGGTAACCATTCTTATTCAGGTATCTTCCCCTGCCAAGCAGCCACGCTTCATCCAAACCAACATTCACTATCTTGGAGCGAAATGTTTTGGAAATGGTAGCAAACATTCTGTCAATCAGTTCGTAGGTTCTCTCCTCACCCACCATTAAAATCGCACTGACATCACGCACTTCCTGATAGTCCGGCCAACGGAAAATGGTGTTCAGGTGTGCAAGTGCTTGAATGCAGGGAATCAATTCCATACCCTTTTGCATCGCATACGCGTCCAAACGCCGCAGTTCCTCACAGGAATATCTTCCCCGCAGGTGTCCGAAATACGGTTCGTTTTCCACTTCATATGTGTCCTCCGTGTACAGCATCAGGCAGTTATATCCCAAATCTGCTGTCAGGTCGATCCACTCTTCCACCTTTTCCGGCCGCATCACCGCATTGCGCGAGCAATCGATCATTGTTCCCAGCCGTTTGCACCTGTGTATACTTTCCATAATGTTCTCTCCGTTTCAGCCTGTATGTTATCAGGTTCAGTTGGCAACGATTTCACCCACATTGTTTAAAATATAGCGGGGACGGTACGGGAAGTTGCTGATTTCCTCCATACTCGTCACGCCGGACAATACCAACACCGTGTCCACATTGGATTCAATGCCGGCAATAATATCCGTATCCATCCGGTCGCCGATGAAGGCGATATCCTGAGAATGGCAATTGAGCTTTCTCAGGCCGTGACGAAGCATCAAAGGATTAGGCTTGCCCACAAAATAGGCCTTCTTGCCCGTAGCAATTTCAATGGGCGCAATGAGCGCACCGGTTGCAGGACAAATGCCGTTTTCCACGGGACCTGTGATGTCCGGATTGGTACCGATCAGCTTGGCTCCCTTCAGCACCAAATTGATGGCCTTCGTAACCTTTTCAAAGCTATAGGTACTGGTTTCGCCTACTACAACATAGTCGGGATTCACATCATTCATATAAATGCCCTTGTCGTAAAGGGCCTTGATCAGTGCCGCTTCTCCGATCACATAGGCAGTGCTGTCAGGCTTCTGGCTGTGTAAAAATTCTGCCGTCGCCATTGCGCTGGTGTAAAAATGATCGGCTGTAATATGAAGACCCATTCGCTCCAATTTCATACTCAATTCCTGCGGAGTACGCTCGGAGCTATTGGTCAGAAAGACAAACTTTTTATCGTTATCCTGCATCCATGTGATAAACTCCGTGACTCCGTCAAGAATTTTATTTCCGTGGTAGATCACGCCGTCCATATCGCAGATAAAGCCCAGCTTATTCCTGATATTTTCCATAAACAGCGTCCTTTCTGTTATTTTTTACGCTTGTAAAGTCTTGCCAAACCACCCTCGCTGGTTTCGCGGAACTGGTGATTCAGGTGGATTCCTGTGTCGTGCATTGCCCGGCAAACCATATCATAGCTGATGTTCCGGGAGCCGGTGAGAAAATAGCTGAGATTACAGGCATTCATTGCCCGCATAGCGGCAACCGCATTGCGCTCAATGCAGGGAATCTGCACCAGACCGCAGATGGGATCGCAGGTCAGCCCCAAATGATGCTCCATTGCCACTTCGGCAGCATATTCCACCTGATCCAAATTCTGCCCGTAAAGCTCTGCCAAGGCAGCGGCAGCCATAGAGCAGGCCGTTCCGATTTCTGCCTGACATCCACATTCCGCACCGGAGATGGACGCGTTGCGCTTGGTCAGATTGCCGATAATGCCGGCCGTTGCCAGACCGCGGATAATCTGCGCATCGGTAAAGCCCCGAGTGTCCTGTGCATACTTGAGAACTGCCGGCAACACACCGCAGGCACCGCAGGTGGGCGCGGTAACGATGGTGCCGTTGTCCGCATTCTGCTCTGCCACCGCATACGCATAGGCAGCAATGCGCTGAAACTCCATCAGACCCGGATGCTTTTCCTCTGGCTCCTGCTCCAGCAGGAATTTTGCCTTGCGCTGAACATTTAATCCGCCGGGCAGTGTACCGGTCGCCGTCAAGCCATCAGCAATGGACTGTTTCATAATCTGCCAGACCTCCAGCAGGAAGTCCCAGATCTCTTCACCCTCGTTCAGCTCCACATAGTCGGAGATTTTGGTGATATAACGCCATTTGCAGAAATCCGCGATTTCCGCAAAGGAATGCTCAATATAAACTTCGTCTGCTCTTTCTTCCTTCTGTCCGGCATAGCGGATGTCGCCACCACCCACAGACTCCACGCGAAGCGTTTCCGTTTCCTTTCCGTCTTTAAGGGCAATAAAATCCAGCGTGTTGGGGTGAAAATCCGACAGTTCCTCCTTGGAAAAAACAATTTCCGTGGGCAGCGGAGACAAAACCTCGCGCAGTACCCGATCAGTGCCATGCCCCACGCCGGTCTTGCTCAGCGAACCGTAAAGAATCACGCGGAAGGCATCCGCTTCCGGATTTTGGGCTTTGAACAGCTTTGCGGCCCGCTCCGGTCCCATCGTATGGGAAGACGACGGCCCTTTGCCGATTTTGTAGATATCGCGGATGGATTTCATCGAAATACCCCCATTCTCTTTTGTTTGGTAATTATAACAGAATTTTTACGGAATTACAAGATGCTTTCCTCGCTTTTCAGGGATTCCAGACTCAATTCCCCTGCAAGCTTGAAAAGGGCATCGGAAAGCACCTGTTCCAAAGGCAAGCCGGTCAATGCGGCAATATGCGCGTAGAATCGGACAACCGCCGGTTCCAGCAATAATGTAATCGGAATCATAGCCTTTCTCCTTTTGGAAACAATACTTTGTTTCATCCTATGCAGGACTTGACAGTTGTGCTATAATGTAATGTATTAAAGTATGCAAACCGAGAGGATGAAATAAAAATGGCAAAAGATAAAAAGGTAGAGCAGATCACCGATATGGAGGTGGACTTTGCTCAATGGTTCACCGATGTGTGCACCAAAGCACAGCTGATCGACTATTCTTCCATCAAGGGCGTATTTATTTACCGTCCCTATGGCTACGCAATTTGGGAGAATATCCAGCACATTATGGACAAGATGTTCAAGGCGCAGGGCGTCGAGAATGTCTATATGCCCCTTCTGATCCCCGAAAGCCTGCTGCAGAAGGAAAAGGACCATGTGGAAGGCTTCGCCCCCGAGTGTGCCTGGGTCACCCACGGCGGCTCCGATAAGCTGGAAGAGCGTTACGCTATCCGCCCCACTTCCGAAACCCTGTTCTGTGAGCACTGGTCCCATATCCTGCAGTCTCACCGGGATCTGCCTATGAAGTATAATCAGTGGTGCAGCGTTCTGCGCTGGGAAAAGACCTCCCGTCCCTTCCTGCGTCACAGAGAGTTCCTGTGGCAGGAGGGTCACACCATTCACGCCACTGCAGAGGAAGCTCAGCAGTTTACCGAAACTATGCTGAATGTCTATGCCGACTTCTGCGAGAATGTACTGGCTATGCCTGTGACCAAGGGCCGCAAGACCGAAAAGGAAAAGTTCAACGGTGCGGAAGCTACCTATACTATCGAGTGTATGATGCATGACCGCAAGGCTCTGCAGGCAGGTACCTCCCACTACTTTGGCGATGGTTTTGCAAAGGCCTTCGAAATTGAGTTTACCGACAAGAACAACCAGAAGACCAATCCCCACGAAACCTCTTGGGGTGTGTCCACCCGTCTGATCGGCGGTATCATTATGACCCACGGTGACAACAACGGTCTGGTGCTGCCTCCTCTGGTAGCTCCCATTCAGGTGGTTATTCTGCCCGTGGCCCAGCACAAGCCCGGCGTTCTGGAAGCTGCCGCTGACCTGAAGAGCCGTCTGATTGCCAGCGGTCTGCGCGTCAAGCTGGACGATTCCGATAACTCTATGGGTTGGAAGTGCGCTGAGTACGAAATGAAGGGTGTTCCCGTTCGTGTAGAATGCGGTCCCCGGGATCTGGAAAACGGTGAGTGCGTCATCGTTCGCCGTACCGATCGGGAAAAGATCGTCGTCAAGCTGGAAAATCTGGAAGCAGCCGTTGCCGAGCAGCTGAAGATCGTTCAGCAGCAGATGTACGACAAGGCTAAGAAGAATCTGGACGAGCACATCTACGAAGCCCATACTCTGGAGGAAGCCAAGCAGCTGCAGGATGCAAACGGCGGCTACATCAAGACCATGTGGTGCGGCGAGCTGGATTGTGAGCTGGCCATGAAGGAGAAGGCCGGTATGTCCTCCCGCTGCATTCCCTTCGCTCAGGAAAACTTGGGCGACACCTGTGCTTGCTGCGGAAAGCCTGCCAAGAAGATGGTCTACTGGGGCGTTGCCTACTAATATAAATGAAATTTGCCCCCTTGCATAAGGGGGCTTTTCATTCCCTATGGAGAAGCATTATGAAAGAACTTCTAAACTCTGTTTTTAAAAATCAAACTCTGACCAAGCTGACCCTGAGCAAGCCCGAAGATAAAACCATCCTGCGCACTACCGGACGGCTCATCAAGCTGAAAGACGGCATCTATCTGGCATTGGAAAGCTTTTTGACCGACGGAAAAGCGGTGCACAAAAACATTCCCATCGCCGAAGCAGCTGATGCTCTGCTTTCCCTGGTGCCCGATGCGTACAAACAGCTAAATATCCAAACTACCGGCGGTGATTGTGAGGTCAAGGTTTCCAAAAAGGGTAAGGTCACGGTCATTGACCGCATCCGAAAGGAAAACACCGCCGCCGCTTCCCTCACCCACAACCGGGAAAAGCAATATATTCTGCCTGCTGACAAGCCTGTGGACTTTCTCGTGGAGCTGGGCGTGCAGGATAAGGACGGTCGTATCTTCGACAAGAAGCGTTCCAAATTCCGCCAGATCAACCGTTTTTTAGAGATGGTAAAAGATGTGGAAGCGCACATTCTCACCGGCAACGAGCTTTACATTCTGGACCTTTGCTGCGGCAAAAGCTATCTCAGCTTTGCAGTATATTACTACTTCACCCAAATCCGTGGCTTAAATGTCGTGATGGACTGCGTAGACCTGAAGCAGGATGTGATTGCCTATTGCACAGAGGTGGCACAAAAGCTTGGTTACAAGGGGCTGCATTTCGTGGCCGGGGACATCCGCCAGTTCCCCATTCGCCGCCAGCCGGATTTAACCGTATCCCTCCACGCCTGCGACATTGCAACGGACATTGTTCTGGCCAAGGGTATCGATTCCGGCTCCCGGGTGATTCTCTCCACACCCTGCTGCCATCACGAAATGATGCACCAGCTCTCCCCCACCGGCAACGCAACAGATCTTTTACTGGAGCATTCCATTCTCAAGCAGAAATTTGCAGATGCCGCAACGGATGCCCTGCGCTGTAAGCTTTTGCAGATCAACGGGTACGAGGTCAACGCACTGGAGCTGATCGACCCGGAGGAAACCCCAAAAAATGTGCTTATACGGGCAGTGAAGTCGAAAAAGCCCGATTCCAAGAAGATCGAACAGTACAAGCAGGAGTATGATACTCTGTGCAAGCTGCTGAATGTCCATCCCTATTTGCAGGATAACTACGCGAAATAGCAAAGCACCTCCGGAAAAATCCGGAGGTACTTTTTGATTATTTATTGAAATTCAAGGTATTCAGGGTCTTGGTACCGTCGGTATTGCGCACCGCCAGCACGCAGCCTGCATAGGTTTTCTTGCTGTTCCAGTTGCAGGGTGCGATCTCCAAAGTCACTTCCTGACCGGCATAAGCTTTCAAGAAGCCATACTGACCGGCATTGGCACAGTACAGATTCACGTGAACATTGCCATCTGTCAAATACATATTGGTATAGAAGGGAGTCTCATTCAAAACCACAGTAGCCTTCAAAACAAAGACGGTGGTGGTATAATCCGTTGCCACATTCAGTGCGGCGAAATCTGCCAAAGTCTTATCAGTCACGAAGAAATCGGTGCAGTACTCGTGATTGCCATAGGCATTGGCAACAACCTTGGCATTCTTGATGCAGACCTGACCATAGGAAGCATCCTTGGTATTCAAAGCGCGCACGCCCTTGATGGCGATCTCATAACCGATTTGCAGGGTTGCCATTGTTTCCACATCGGTCTCAACGGCGATGATGCCGGTATTGTCGATCAGATAGAAGCCAACCTTGTTTACCAGAGAAGGACCTACGATGCCCTTGACGGTAACCTCTTTGCCCTCGCTCTGGCCGATGGCCCAAGACACGGTAGAGCCCTGCACAGAGGACAGCTGAACGGTGATTTCCACAGTCTGGGAATAGGTCTTGCCGCCGTAAGAACCGGTAACGGTCACAGTTGCCTTGCCGGACTTCAGGCAATGCATCACAGTCTTACCGTTTTCGGTCTTGAACTGGATAACCTTGGTATCGCTGGAAGCATAGCTCAGCTTGGCATCTGCAAAACCCAGCAACTCGGAGGAAACCTTGGTCACAACCTCCAGAGCAGGATCGCCGGTATAGTTGCTCATAAATTGATCAACACCGTAATACTTGACCGCAAATTCGGCAGCACCAGCAGTATCAAATTTGTAGCCGTCATCGGACACCTTAATGGGCAGGAAACGGTAGACACAGCCAGCCTGAGATGCCTTGGCATTCAGGGCAACCAGCCAAACGGTGCAAATCTTGCCATCATACTTATCCAACCACGCAAAGTCGGAGCCGTTGCACTGGGTGTAAGTATAAGAACCGGTCTCGCAGTCCAGATCGTTGAAATAATAGTTGGTAAAGCCGGAGCCGGGAACCTTTTTCACCAGCGCATTGACCTTAAAGATCTTGGCGGTGATATCATTGGACATGGGATTGTCCACGATTTCCTTGACGGTAGTCTCTTTGATCCAAGACTCGTCAAAGGTGTGTTCGCCATCCTCTATGCTCAGCAGATGGACACTTTCCAGCTGGCAGCAGCCCTTGTAGCCAAACTTGGCAGCATTGTTAGCCTCGTCAGGCAGAATCCACCAAGTCTTGGAGCCGGCCACAGTGATCTTATTGCCGATCTTCGCCCGGCCTGCAATGTCACCGTCATAGATGTAAATGGAGCTGGTTTCATCCACCAGAATCACGCCGGAAGGAATCATACCATTGGCATAGGTGATCTGTGCCACAACGCCGTCCACCTTGATTTTGGTGCCTTCGTTGGCCTCACGGGCTTCAGAGATGGTCATATCGGTGTAATCAGCCTCGTTCATATCGCTCTTGGCAGGCGTAAACTCGATCAGATCAGCTGCCTTGATTTCTTTGTTGCCTTCGAAGTTCTGCAGGATGCAGTGCAGCAGAACCTCATCGCCTTTGTAGGGCTTTTCGGTCATTTCCGCATAGCCGGCAGTGTTGTAAACTACGATGGAATGGGTGCCGTCGGTGATGACCATTGCACCGTACTGGGGATTGGTGATGGATTCCACCGTGCCGCGGATGTAGTAACGCTCCTCGGTCACATTGCCGGGCTCGCCGCACAGCTCCAATGCTTTCGCAATGGAAATCACATCATACTTGGGTGGTTCGGGCTGATTAACATTTACATTTACCGTACAGCCAGCAAAACAACCGAGAGCCAAAACAAGTGCCAGGAAAAGTGCCAGAAACTTTTTCATGGGAATGACCTTCTTTCTTTATTATTTCCGTTTTCATTCTATCATAACGCAATAGGCTTTTCAACTGGAACGCCTAGAAAAATACCCCCTCAAAAGAGGGGGTATTTTGGGAAATATGCATTAAAAGGAATTAGAAGAACTTCTTCTTGCCCAGAACCAGAACGGCCATAGCAACAACGGCAACAGCCATCACGGAGGTCATAGCAACGATGGGAGCGTGGTCGCCGCCTCCCTTGGGAGGCTCCTGAGTGTTGTCACCCTCGAAGGTCACGACCATCTTGGTGATGAACACGCGGCCGCCCTTGCCATCATCATTGTTGGTGGTGATGGTAACGGTCTCGGTAGCGTCGAACTCGAAGGTCAAAACACCCAGAGTGGCATCCTCAGTGTAGGGAGCCAAAACTTCTTCGCTGCCGTTAACGGAAACGAAGTTGTGGTTGGTGGGATATTTATCGGACTTGGTATACCAGTCGTGGCAAGTGATCTCGATCTTGGTAACCTTCTTAGCAAAGGTCATAACGATCTCAGCGTCAGCACTGCCGGTGCCGGTCTTGAGCATATTGTAGTTGCTGGGGAATGCACCACTGGTGCTGTTGTTGCCGCCGTAGACCTTGCTCATGGTAACAGAGGTCAGGCCTTCGCCGGAAGCTGCGTTCTCGAAAGTAGTCTGAACCTTGTCATCCTTGATTTCGTAGCCGTCGCCAGCCAGAGAGGTGAAGTCGAAGGTCAGGGTCTCGGAAGCTGCAGAAGCGTTCATAACCATCATAGACAGAACCATGGCCAGGCACAGAGCTACTGCAAAGATCTTGCTGAGTTTCTTCATTGTGTGTTTCCTCCTTGTTATATCCCTTTCGGGTATGTAATTTTGTGCGGGCGGCAAGCCCGAATTTCACAAGTTCATTCTAACATTTCTCACGATAATTTGCAACAACATTTTTGTCGAATTTTCGTTTTCTGTTTATGTTGGCAAAATGGGAACGACTTCCGTCGTTCCCATTTGGATTATTTACTGAACCGACCGTGGCTGTTCCGGCTGTGGCTGCGGATAAACTCAATAATCAGCAGAATGAAACCGATCGCCAGCAGAATGATGGCGGCAATCGCAATCCACTCCCAAGAAAAGCCGTTCTGCTCCTGCACAGGCTCATCCTGTTGGGCAGGTGCGGTGGTAGGCTGAGTGGTAGGCGGTACAGAGGGTTGTGTCGGTGTAGTGCCTTGCGTTTCCATCTGCTTGCCGCAGGTCGTGCAGCTGTACTGCTTGCCGCCGGAGGCCATATCCAGACCCTCATCCCAAGTATGGGGCTCCGGATCGGTGGTTTCGAAGCAGAGCATATCGCTACAGCACTGCCAGTGGCTGTTTTCATCGAAATACCACAAAGAACCGAACTCGTGGACATGATTCAGGGGCATCGCAATCACAATATTGCACTCTGTACATCTCTGGGGCTCGGTTTCCGTTGCCGCAGGACCCGGGACGTGCTTTTCAACCTCGGATTGACCGAAGCAATCCAGACAGACAAACCAGTGGCCTTCCGCGTTGCCCATCCATTCCTGACTGTAATTGTGGGGTGCATCCAGCCGGACATAGCCGCAGGTGTTGCAATCCACATCACAATCATTGTCGTAATCGTGCTCCGCCTTGTCCTCCGTATAATGGCAGGACGGGTTGCTCCACTGACAGCGATGCCAATGGTAGGTATCATCAGTGATCCACTCGGTGCTCATCTGATGCAGGTGCGTCAGCTTCGGTGCAATTTCAAAGCTGCAATCCAGGCAAAGCTGTGCAGAGGTGGTCGTTGCCTCCGGACCGGGAGTATGGACAGCAAAGTCCTTTTTGTCGCCGCAGATACTGCAGGCATACCAGTGACCGGTGGCATCGCTGCTGAAGGCGGTTTCATAGGTATGCTCGGTGGTACGGGTCAAACCGCAGCCGTTGTTGCAGTCGGTGTCGCAAGCATTGTCCCATGCGTGACCGGTTGCCTGAAGGGGCTCAGTGGTCTTAGCCTTGCAATCGCTGCAAGTTTTCTCCAACTCGCCGGGCTTCTCGCAATCGGGCTTCTGTGTTATGGTACCGTTGTCCCATACATGGCTCCCCTGCTCCTCGTGACCGCACTTTGTGCAGGTATGTTTGTGGGTGCTGTCATTGACAAATTCAAATGCACCAAAGGTATGGCGGCAGGCGACGGTGAAGGTAACCTCATTGACTGTGCATTCCACAGCTGCACCGCCGGCCTTCAGATTGGGTACACCGCTGACGGTATAGCTGCCATAGGCAGCGGTATCCTTGACCCGCAGGGTAATTTTGAAGATTTCGCCCTCAACGGTCTTGTTGCCGTTCATAAAATAGCCCGCCACATTGCCGGCAGCATTGGAAACGCCGGCCATATAACCCTGAGCGGACAAAGCACTTTCACCGCTGACAAACTCAAAGACATTTTTGTCAAAGGTAAGCATAAAGCCACCGCTGACACACTCGTCCACCTTGGTGGTACTGACGGTAATCACCACAGTATCCCCCCGGTCCAGCGTTTTATCGGATGCATTTACGGTCATCGCTGCTGGCTGTGCCGCAAGCACCGGAACAGCCAGCATCACAACAGCCAGCATCAGAATCAGAAATATGGATATCTTTTTCATCACAACTTCACCTTTTTCTTATTTTTGCAAGGGATAGAACACATCGCCAAACATAGTATGCAGCAGCAGGTACACGGCATCTTCCTGATCCACAGTGCCGTTGCCGTCAATGTCGGCAGAGATTTCGCCGATGGGATAGAAGGAATCACCAAACATGGTATACAGCAGAAGATAAACGGCATCCTCTTCTGTTACACTTTCATTGCCGTCAATATCGCCGGGTATACGAATCCGCTTAAACACGGCAGTATAGACCGCATCGCCGCGGCAAATGGTAATTTCCTTATCCCAGCCGGCAAAGTAGAAGCCATCCACAGCCGCAGGCTCATCCTGCATTTGAACAGCATCACCGTAGTGAAGGATCAGCTGCCGGAAAACAGTACCATCCTCATATTGGAAGATCACTGTGTAATCAATGTACACAGAACGGTAGACAGCCGTATAGGTCACATTTCCGTTGCAGGAAACAGAAACCTCCTTGTCCCAGCCGGCAAATTCATAGGTAACGGCCAGATTGGCCTCCTTGGTCGGCTCTGCGGGCACGGTCACGGAATCGCCCCAGTGATAGACCTGCTCGGAAAGCACTGTGCCGTCCTCATCCTTGAAAACGACGGTATAATCAATATACACAGGGGTGTAAGTAGCGGTATAGACCGTATGTCCGGCACAATCGGCCACTTCCTTGTCCCAACCGGCAAAGGTATAGGTGTAAGTATTGTCCGCCGTCTTGGTGGGATCCTTGGGGACGGTCACCTTGTCGCCCCAGTGATAGTCATTCTGGGACAGAATTGCGCCGTCCTCATTTTTGAAAATCACCGTATACTCGATATGGACCGGGGTAAAAACAGCAGTATACACTGCATTGCCGGCGCAATCTACCACTTCCTTGTCCCAACCGGCAAAGGTATAGGTGTAGGTATTGTCCGCATGCTTTGCCGGGGTTTCAGGCAATGCGATCTGGGCACCCCAGAAATAGGTCTTTTCGGAAAGGACTGTGCCGTCTTCATTCTTAAAGATCACCGTGTACGCAATATTGGTGGGCGCATAGGTCGCGGTATACTCCGCATTACCGGCGCAATCCACCACTTCCTTGTCCCAGCCGGCAAAGGTGTAGGTGTACACATTGTCAGCAGGCTTTATGGGTGCCTGCGCAGGTGCGATCTTATCGCCCCAGTGGTAGGTTTTTTCCGACAGCACTGTGCCGTCCTCGGCTTTGAAAATGACGGTGTAATCAATATAAGTCGGGGTGTAGGTAGCCACATAGACCGCATTACCGGCACAATTCACAACCTCCTGATCCCAACCGGCAAAGGTGTAGGTGTAGGTATCGTCCGCATCCTTGGCAGGTGCTTCGGGAACCTGAACGGTCTCCCCGTAAAGGTATTCCTTTACACTGATAACGCTCCCGTCTTCTGTAACAAAAGCGATCTTCGCCTTGACGATCTGCACTTGGAAGGTGACGGTCTGATAACCGAAGGTAATCGTTACCGTTTTTTCTCCGATGGTGCTATTATCGAAGCCGGAGGTCATATCTGCAGTCACATCCACAATTTCGGTAGTACCGTCCACATAGGTCACCAGCAATTGACAGCCTGTCAGGTCCAGTGCTTCCGCTTTTTGCACATAGGACAGCTTATCGGGTAACCGGCTGATGGAAATGGTTTTAACGGGGCTGACGCCATCAAAGGTCACATAGGGCAATGCGATCCAGCCTTCCGGAATCTTGCCCCACATCATCTCCCCATCGCTCTTCCACTCGGATACCTGCACCATATCTCCGTTTTTCTTAGTCAGGCCGTCCGCCACTGCATAATCCATACCGGGACCGATGCGGACATTCAGGGTGTTTGCAGTAACCTTGCCCCAAATGGGGAACAACTCGCTAATTACCGTATTATAATCCGTATAATTTAAGCTGATCCAGTTATCCCCAAAACGCCCCCACTGAGCAGTGCCCACGCTCATCACTTCGGTCAGCACCAGCATATCGCCCATCTGGGCCTTATAAAGGGAGGCGTAATAGGTATCGTGGCCGGAACGGACATTGACACCGTTGCCGGTGACCGTCACCTGCACCTTCAGCCCGGATTCCAATCTGGGAATCACCACGGGAACACCGGTGGGAGTCATCCAATGGGCATACAGCACAGTACCGTTGACAATACTCTCATCCAGTACCTCTATTTTCGTTCCGCCGATGCGTTGGGTATACCAGCCTTCCAGCACATAGGTAACATAGTTGCCGTTCTCATCCGGACCTGTGGGTTCATCGGTGAAATAGGTGCGGATGGCAGAGGGCTGTTTGGCATCAAAGCCGTGCTCGTCATAGCGGACGACACCGCCGTTTCCATCCATAAAGGCAATGCGGTAGTTATCCGGAACCGCATCCTTAGACAGCGGATCAGCAGGATATACACCGTTGAGATACATATTGACTTCCACACAGCGGCGGCTCACCAGCGTATGTCGGTTGCCGGCCATACTGTACAGCATCATACCGTACATCAGGCCCGGACCGGTATCGCCGGAAATGATTGCAGAACTCAGATTACTGGTACTGCTTCTGGTCCAGTTGCCGCCCACATTATATGTAAAGGAAACCAATGCATCGTATTGATTCTGGGTAAATTTCATACCGTTACGCTCGGCAAAATCCAGAATCATCTCCTCAAAAACCGCCAACTCGCCACGCATCAGCTCTTCGGCATATTCCTGCGTGATAGGGTTGTGCTGATAGTATTTCTCATAGCCTTCCGGGCACTTGCTGCCATAGCCGATGCTGTACTGCTTGTGATCCCAGTAGGCATAGGCGCGGAAACCCTCCAACCGCTTCAAAATCCGCACCAGCTCGTCAGAGATCGTCATTTTTTCCTCCACCGGGGGTTCCGGAGGCTCAGGGGGTGTGGTGGGTTCGGTCGGTCCGGTGGGGTCCGTAGGCCCGGTGGGGTCCGTAGGCTCAGTCGGATCTGTAGGCTCAGTCGGATCCGTGGGCGCAGACGGAGTTGTAGGCTCGGTAGGAGCCGTCGGATCCGTAGGTACAGACGGCACCGTAGGACCTGTTGGAGCTGTCGGATCTGTGGGTGCTGTGGGATCCGTAGGTTCGGTAGGAACCGTCGGGTCTGTGGGTACAGACGGCTCGCTGGGCTGTGTCGGCTCAACGGGCATAGTCGGTTCCGACGATTCCGGCGGCAGTGTCTCCGCCGGTGCGGACGGTGCCATAGGGATCGTAGGCTCTGTCACATTTTCCTCTCCGGTCGCGACAGCAGTGATAGGGAGAATCATAGCAATACACAGAATAATGGCTATGATCGTATCGCTGATTTTCTTTATACGCATGATGGGCAACCTCCGGGGAATTATAGTCTTAAATATTATAGCAAAAAAAGTCAGATAATGCAAGGGATTCCACCCGATTACCTTTTCTTTCCTGCGGACGAAAAAGATTTGCTTTCCGACTTCATCTGTGGTAAACTGAAGAAAACAAGCAAAGGAGGGATTCCAATGACACAAGCAAAGGCCCTGATCGCTATGAGCGGCGGTGTGGACAGCTCTGTGGCAGCATATCTTGCTCTGCAGGCAGGCTTTGATTGCATGGGTGCAACTATGCAGCTTCTCCCCTGCCGAAGCGATTCCAATGATGCCGAGAATGTAGCCAATCGTCTGGGAATTCCCTTTCAAACGCTGGATTTCCGGGCGGATTTTTCCCGGGAAGTGATGGACCGGTTTGTCGCGGATTACGAAGCCGGGCTGACTCCTAATCCATGCGTGGTATGCAATCAGAAATTGAAATTCGGGCATCTTTGGGATACAGCAAGGGAACTGGGCTGTGAATATGTGGTCTCCGGGCACTACGCCCGTATCCGGCAGGACAAGGAAACCGGTCGATGGCTGCTTCAAAAAGCAGTGGACGAAAGCAAGGACCAATCCTATTTTCTTTACGGCTTGACCCAAGAACAATTATCCCACATTCTCTTCCCTCTCGGTGCGCTGACCAAGGCGCAGGCACGGGAAATTGCGGAAAAGCAGGGCTTTCTGAATGCCCAAAAGAAGGATAGTCAGGACATCTGCTTCATCCCCGACGGGGATTATCTGTCCTTTATGTGCCGGCACACCGGTAAGACCTATCCGGCCGGTGACTTTCTGGATCAAACCGGCAAAATCGTTGGTCAGCACAAAGGCGCGGTGGGTTACACCCTCGGTCAGCGCAAGGGTCTGGGACTTGCCATGGGCGAGCCGGTGTATGTGTGCGGTAAGGATATGGAGAAAAACACCGTCACAGTAGGTCCGAACGAAGCATTGATGCGCAAATCCCTTCGGGCACACAACTGGTTCTGGCATACTATACCGGAGTTGACCGCTCCCCTACGGGTTTTTGCCAAGGCCCGCTCAAGAATGGCCGAGCAACCGGCAACGGTCTACCCTGAGGAAAACGGCTTTGCCCGGGTGGAATTTGACACGCCCCAACGGGCAATCACCCCCGGTCAGGCGGTGGTACTCTACGATGGGGATGTTGTCGTCGGCGGCGGCACAATTACAGAGGTTTTATAAAGAATGCCCGGCTCTTGCGAGCCGGGCGCGATATTTTTTGGGGGGTAATTAGCTATTGGCGAACACAGCAACTGCATCACCGTAACGCATCATAGCGATGACAACATCATTATAGGTGCCACCGACCTGTCCCTTGGCATAGGCTTCCACAGAAAGGTTGCAGACCTTAACTGCATTGCCCTGACGGTCATAGAAGGTAACGGCATGGTTCTCACGCATATTGGCTGCGCTAACCGGAATACGGAGAACAATGTAAACCGCAGAACTGTCAAGTTCCTTCCTTTCAATAGCAACTTCCTCACCATTCGCTATTGCCACAGGCTTGTACATTTCAAGAACATCATACTTGACCATCAATTGGAACTCTACTCTGGATTGCATGCTGATGGCATCTACCATTAACTGGAACGCATCGCCGGAAAAACTGTTGGTTGCGCTCATCTCGGGATCGGTAGCAGTACCCATATTGGCATACTCGCCCAGATTGGTGTTGGGCAGGTAGTCAGCATTGTGGTTAAAGGTAGTCTGGACAGCTGCACCGTAGTTCAGCATATCAACCAGAATACGGCAAACCTTAGCATTGCTTGCGTTCTTGGGCAGCATGGACAGAGCCAGAGACTCGACGGATGCGGTGTAGGACTGGCCAACATAGACGACACCATCCTTGACACCGTACATAGTCAGGGTAACTTCCTCAGCCATGGACCAGGACAGGATCTGCTGGTCGAACAGCAGGTACACGCCGTAGTAAGGCATACCGGTCAGCTTGGTGGTAGTTGCGCCCTTTACGGGGTCGATCTGAACAGCCTCGACATACAGCTCGTCGTAGGTGTTGGCAAGAGCGCCGTTAGCCAGCAGCTGCATGCCGATGTAGTCCTGGAAGGACAGGCTGGGAGCCTGCAGGAATATAAGGTCGTCTGCTCTCAAGGTACGGTCATAACCGCAGACATTGCACAAAACATCCTTATCATTGTCATAAGTATGGGGCAATGTTTCACCCTCGGTCAGGTCGCAGACAGAGCAGTGCTTGGGCGCAGCACAGGTGGCCTCTACCCAACTATGACCCAGCGCAGGACGCACAACCACTTCACAGACGGAGCAATACTGTGCCCCGGTGCAGGTTGCAGCGACCCACTTGTGACCGTTGGGACCGGTTTCGCCGCAAATGGCGCAGGTCTGGGCGGTCTCGCAATCACCACCAAGGAACTTGTGCAGGCTCCGCTCGGCCTTGTTCAGATTTTCGTTGCCTTCCGCCATTGTGATGGCACTCCACTGTGCATCCGTACCGCAGTAGTAAACAAACTGCAGAAAATCAAAGCGGTCAAAAGCAGAAGCACCGATGCTGGTCACAGTATCGGGGATGCTTGCGCTAAACAGCAGCAAGCAATTATAAAACGCCTTTTCTCCGATGGTAGTAACACCGTAGGGAATATCAATACTGCGCAGCTCCTTGCAAACATAGAACAAGCCATCCGAAATCTTCGTCAGTTTCGCCTTCATATCCACGCTCTTCAAACTGGTGCAGCAGGCGAAGGCATACTCGCCGATGTTGTACACACTCTCAGGAATGCTGATGTCGGTCAGGCTGGTGCAGTAATAGAAAGCGTAAGGTGCAATGCTGGTCACGCTATTTGGGATGGTGATGGCAGCCAATGCAGAGCACTTATAGAAGGTGTCACTGCCAATATCCGGCACACCGGCTGGAATATTAACGCTGACCAGCTTTGTGCAGTAGGAAAATGCTGCACTGCCGATGGTCTGCACACTTTCAGGAATAACGATCTCAGTCAGGCTGGCGCAATTGCGAAACGCTGCGTTGCCGATAGCAGTCACGCTCTTGCCCTCATAGGTATCGGGGATGGCGAGCTTGCCGGCAGCAGTTTCCTTGCAATCCGTCACGGAATAGGTTTTGCCATCTGCATTCAGGGTAAAGGTCAGATCGGCCACATCAGCAGCCTGCGCCTGAACGGGCAAAAGTGCGAAACACTGCGCTATAAGGGCCAGTGCCACAAGAATGGTGCATAGTTTTTTCACGGGAATACCTCCTATATTTTCATTTGGAGTAATTATACCAAAATATACGAAAAATGTCAACAAAATGCATCCCCACTCCCCTATCAAAAAAGTTTGCCCGGCTCTTGCGAGCCGGGCGCAATATTGGGGGGTTAATCAGCCGGCAGCGAATGCAGCAACTGCATCACCGTAACGCATCATAGCCAGGATGACATTGCCCTGTGCGGAGGTGGTCAGGTTCTTGACCAGAGCCTCAACACTGATGGACTGCACGGCGGTCACGGG
>SVLL01000070.1 GCA_015067935.1 Oscillospiraceae bacterium
AATGCAAAGAAAACGGACTTGCAACCTGGCTGACTCCGGCACTGAACATTCACCGCAATCCTCTGTGCGGCAGAAATTTTGAATACTTCAGCGAAGATCCGTTAATTTCCGGCAAATTCGCCGCAGCGCAGGTGCGGGGTATCCAAAGTACGCATACCGCCGCAGCCCCCAAGCATTTTGCCGCCAACAATAAAGAAACCAATCGCTATCATTCGGATAGCCGCGTTTCTGAGCGGGCATTGCGTGAAATTTACCTGCGTGGTTTCGAAATTTGTGTGAAGGAATCCGAGCCTTGGACGGTGATGACCTCTTACAACATTATCAATGCCCGGCGAACCTGTGAAAGCGTAGAATTGATTGACGGAATTTTGCGGCAGGAGTGGGGTTTTGACGGAATGATCATGACCGATTGGCATGGCCCCTGCAGCCAGGACTTCTGTATCATTGCCGGCAATGATATCAGAATGCCCTATGGCCAACCGGATGTTCTGCGCGAAGCCTTGCGTGTCGGCCGGATTCGCAGAAGCCATTTGGTAGTTTGTGTAAAACGCATTCTGGAAATGATCTTGAGGCTGGATTAAAGCTTGAACACACTGAAGGCGAGGGGAATCCCCCTCGCCTTCAAACCGTTTGGTCAAGCCTTTATCGTTAGAACAGGGTTGTTATCCAGTAAATAATTCCATACACAACACTGGCCACCGTACCGTAAACGATTACAGGTCCTGCGATTTTAAACATATTAGCACCAACGCCCAAAATAAACCCCTCCGTCTTGAATTCGACAGCGGGGGCGGCGATGGCATTGGCAAAGCCGGTGATGGGTACCAAGGTGCCGGCTCCCGCGTGTTTGGCAATATTGTCGTACAGACTCAGGCCCGTGAGCAAGGCAGACAGGGTAATGAGCGTGATGCAGGTGGCGGTGCTTGCGCCGGTCTCGTCCAGACCCAAGGCAGTATAGCCGTTTAGGCACAGCTGACCGATACAGCAGATGAGTCCGCCGATCCAAAAGGCATTCAGGCAGTCTTTTCCAAGGGGCGATTTGGGCGCCATATGTTTGATCAGTTTCCCGTATTCTTTTTCCGTCATATAAAATCCCTCCTGCGCTATTTTTTCCTTGCGCAGGAGGGATTATACAATTTCTTATTGTTCACCCGGGAACAAGGCTTCGATGGCACAACGGGCCGCATCCTGTTCCGCGCGTTTTTTGCTGGAACCGATGCCCTTACCCACCACAGTGCCGTTTAAGGATACCTCAACGGCAAATTCCTTGTCGTGGTCCGGACCGCTCTCCCCTACCAGCCGGTAGCTGAGCTGCTGATTCTTCTTCTGCTGCACCAGCTCCTGCAATGCGGTCTTATAATCCCGGTTCTTCATTTGGACAGACGGCACATTGCACAGCACGAAACGCTGAATAAAGCGCTCTGCCGGGGCCATACCGCCATCCAGAAAGCAGGCGGCAATCACCGATTCCACTGCATCAGCCATAATGGACGGGCGGCTTCTGCCGCCGCTAAGCTCCTCACCGTTGCCCAACAGCAGGTAATTGCCCAGCGCCAAACGCTCTGCAATTCTTGCAAGGCTCTGCTCGCAGACCATATCTGCACGCATCCGGGTGAGATCACCCTCCAGTCGGTCCGGAAAGCTCCGGTACAGATGCTCAGCTACTACCATACCCAAAATGGAATCCCCCAAAAACTCCAGCCGCTCATTACTTTTTAAGGCATCGTGCCAATGCTCGTTGGCATAGGAGGAATGGGTCAGGGCATTTTGCAGGAGGGTAATATTTTTGAATTTATAACCGATGGCATTTTCCAGGTCCTTAATCATTCTGCTCGCCCTCATTCAGTGCGGCAAGGCTCTGCTCCAGTTCGGCAGAAAAGTCCGCCTTGGTGGCTTCCATCGCCTGCCGGACCGCATTGCGGAAGGCCAATGCGTCAGAAGATCCATGGGCCTTGATAACCGGCTTTTTGATACCCAAGAACTGGGTGCCGCCGATGGTACGGTAATCCAGCATACCCATCACCTCGTCCACGCCGGACTTGCAGAACAGGTAACCAATCTTAGACAAGAAGCTGCGTTTGAAGATCTTATGCTTCATCAGGCTGCCCATAAACATAGCCGTACCCTCGATGGATTTGAGCAAGACATTTCCTGCAAATCCATCGCAGACTACCACATCCACCATTCCCAAAGGCACATCTCTTGCTTCGGCATTGCCTACGAAATTGATAAGACCCTTGTCGGAAGCTGCTTTCAGCAGAGCATAGGCCTGTTTTTGCAGGTCGGTACCCTTGGTATCCTCAGCGCCGATGTTCAGCAGGCCCACCTTGGGATTTTCTACGTTTAAGTACTTTTTGGCATACAGAGAGCCCACCACACCGAACTGCAGCAAGAACTCTGGGGTACACTCGGCATTGGCGCCGCAGTCCAGAATCACGGTCTTGCCGCCGGCCTTATTGGGCATCACAGGACCCATTGCCGCCCGGCGGATGCCCTTGACCCGCTTGACGATCAGAGTTGCACCGGAGAGCAGCGCACCGGTGGAACCGGCGGAAATAAAGGCATCCCCATCCCCGTCAGACAGCATTTTCAGTCCCACCATCATAGAGGAGTCCTTGTGCTTACGCACTGCGGCAGTGGGGTCATCATGGACATCCACCACACCGGGTGCGTGGACGATTTCCATACCGTCAGGCAGGTTGTCAATTCCCTGGCTTTTCAGGGTTTCAAGAATTTCCTCTCCTCTGCCCACAAGAATGATCTGCGCGCCAAAATCCTTTGCCGCCTGCACAGCACCCATCACCGGTGCCAAAGG
>SVLL01000036.1 GCA_015067935.1 Oscillospiraceae bacterium
AAGCCGAAGCTCTAAAATCATTTTGAATAATTTGTCTAGCAAATTTTACTCAAGAATTTCGTTGGCTGTTTTTATTCGATATACATCGCTTAAACAATCCATTAATTGTCCAAGGTGTTATAGTTTGTCTCACATTATTCAATTTACAAGGTACAGGTTGTTGCTCGCGGCAACTTTGATATATTAGCATACGATTTCTGGATTGTCAAGCACATTTTTTCATTTTTTGAAAAAATTTTTCACTTTTTGTCCGATTGAAAAGAATGCCTCTATCTCGCGTTCAAATTGGAGCAGATTCCTTCCATAGCTTCCGCTGCATCGTAGCTGCTTTCTTCCCTTCCGGCCAGATCGCCGATGCTGACCATACCGCACAGAACACCTTCGCGCAGCACCGGAAGACGCCGCACCTGCTCCCGCCCCATCAGATGGGCTGCTGCGGACACATCCATATCCGGAGATGCGGAAACAATACGGCCGGTCATCACATCCCGCACCCTCGTATACTCAGGAGAACGGTTGGATGCAATGCACCGGGTCACCAGATCCCGATCCGTCACCACGCCGCACAGCCTGCCGTTTTCCTCGCATACCGGAAGCACGCCGATGTTATGGCTTTCCAGCAGCCGCGCCGCAACCGCAACAGACTCGTTAGGATGAATTCTGATTACATTGCGGCTCATAATATCCTTTAATTTCATAGCCTCTCCCCCTTGCGGAAGAGTATCACCGTAAAATTGACATCTTATACATTATATATTATTTGCTTTTCCGCAGATTCTGTGATATTCTTGTCACAGCACTAAACAAGGAGAAGCTTATGCACTGTGTCAATCTCGAAAAAGCAAAAATGCTCCTGCAGCGCACTGACAGTACCTGCGTGCTTTGCGGTGGCAATACGATCCTGACCGATAAGCGCCGGGGCGTTCGCCCCCTGTTGGATCTTTTGGAATCCGGCACTGCCGTAGCCGGTTTTTCCGCTGCAGATAAGGTAGTTGGCAAGGCTGCAGCATTTTTATACTGTCTTTTAGGAATCAACTGCCTTTACGCCCCCGTTATCAGCCAGCCGGCTCTTGCGGTTCTGCAAAACGCCGGCATCGACGCGGAATACGATCAACTGGTCCCTGCCATCCGCAACCGCGCCGGGGATGGGTTCTGCCCTATGGAAAGTGCCGTTTGGGAGATTTCCGATCCCCACGAAGCCCTGAAGGCTATTCAGGACACACTGAAAAAGCTATAGCAAAAAGCCTCCCAACGGGAGGCTTTTGTTTATTCTTCCGTCTTTTCCACGGGCGTGTACTGGTTAAAAATCCGATAGATCAGCTTGTCCTGCAGGAAAGCAACAGCCGCAAAGCCGATGAAGAAATAGAAAGTCAGCGTTACCATAAAGGTGGTCGGCGTATACATCAGCAAGAAAATGGGAGCCGCCGAGATGATCGCCAGGCAAACCGTCGCCGGCAAATGGCGGATTGCCAAAACCATTGCCGTACGGAACATCTGCTTCAGGCTATTGTCATAACGAGCCAGCAAGGGATAGAAATACCCCATAATCATCAGGTAAACGACGCAGGCCAAGCCCGACATTACCAGCATAATCATATTAAAGGTATCTCCGCTTCGCAGATTGTAGTAGTTAAACCACAATGCCCAAGCCAGTCCCAAACCCACAACAGTGGAAATCACACCAAGGATCATCCCCTGCTTAAAATTCTGCTTGAAGGAGTGAATAAATGGGGCCCAAACCCGGTCCTCGTCATTGGCCGCATACTTCAAGGTAACATACCGCAGCGCGGTAGTCGCCGGACCGATGGTCACGATTGGGATACAAAAGAGCAGATACAGCAGATTCAGTGCCACCAGATTGGTCAACCGTTCCACAACGCGGAACAGCGCGCCCTCGGGGCTAAAAATACTTTTCATAGTATTCCTCTTTTCCGGGAAGCAACGCTTAGCCGCCGGTCATTCTGGCCGCAGCCGCTGCGCTGATCTCATACTGCAGCTCTTCGCCCTTTTTCAAGCGATTGATATCCTTGCACACTTCCAAGGCCACAACGGAGCGCATATCCATCGTGGGGCCGCCCATGTGGGGCATCAGCAGCGCGTTCTTACACTTACGGATGGGGGCATCCGGTGCCGGAGGCTCTTCCGCATATACATCCAGTGCAGCATAGAATTTACCGGCCAGCAGCATTTCAAACATAGCGGGCTCGTCGATCACCGCACCGCGGGCGGTATTGACCAGCAGTGCATCGGGCTTCAGGCGTTCCATCAGCTCCCGGGTGATCATGCCTCTGGTCTTTGCGGTGTTGGAGGCATGGATGCTGATAACATCACACTCAGAGAAGATCTCTTCCAGACTTGCGGTACGGCCACCGTACTTGGCAGCCTCCTCATCGGTCAGGTGGGAGGAATAAATCAGGACCTCCAGATCAAACCAGCGAACCAGATTCAGGAAGTGCCGGGCAATAGCACCAAAGCCCACAATGCCCAGCTTTTTGCCGAACAAGCCGCGGTTGTAGAACACGGTTTCCTTAAAGCCGCCCTGGCGCATCACATCCATATAGTGTTCCAGACGGCGCAGCGCAGCAAGGGTATAGCACAGACAGCCCTCAGCAACGGACTTGGCAAACACATCGTTGCCGCTGATGACCTTCACATCGGTCTCGTACACGCTCTGATCCACAACGGGAGCGACGCTGCCGGCAAAGTGGGCAATCAGCTTCAGATTGGGCATTTTCAGAATATGCTCCTTGAAATACTTGCAGGTACCCCAGCAGGTAATCAGCACATCCGCGTCCTTCGCCCATTCTACAACTTCCTCTGCAGTCAGGTTGTGGTCATAGGGATTCTGCTCCACCTCACCGATGGAATGCAGCAATTCCCAGTTGCGGGGGGTAAGGAAGCTGTCAGCAGTATCCGATTTGGGCATGGTAATGTAAATTTTCATTGCGATTCCTCCAATAAATGTAACGCAGGTGCCCCCAGGAAGGGACACCTGCGAGGTAAATGCTTAGCCCTTGACAGAGCCCATCATAACACCGGTGACGAAATACTTCTGAACAAAGGGGTACACCACCATAACCGGGATCATGGACAGCACGATCAGGGAGTTTTTAACGCCAATGGGTGCAATTTCCTGACTAAATTCCGGAGTATTCTTCATCAGTTCGTCCTCAATCAGCACGCTGCGCATGAACAGCTGCAGGGGGAACTTAGCAGGATCATCCAGATACAGCATAGCGGAGTACCAAGAATTCCAGTGGTTGATGAAGAAGAACAGACCCAGAGAAGCCAGGGTTGCCTTAGTCAACGGCAGGGCGATCATAAAGAACACCTGGAAATCGGATGCGCCATCCAGATAAGCTGCCTCGTAAAGGCTCTCGGGGATGGCCTGATAACCGTTGATCATAATGATCAGATAGTAGGTAGCAATCAAGCCGCCAAAAATCCAAGCCCATTCGCTGTTGCCCAGACCCATATTGCGGATCTGCATATACAGGGGGATCAAGCCGCCGGAGAAGTACATAGTGAATACGCAAAGGCGCATAATCCACTTGCGGCCGATCAGGCGCATTTTGGACAGCGGGTAAGCCATCAATGCGGTAAAGAACAGGTTTGCAGCAACACCTTCAATGGTATACCACACCTGATTAACGAAACCGGAGATAAACTCGCTGTGTTCCATAAAGAAGGTGTAGTTTTCAAAGGTAAAGTCGATAGGGAAAATCGTAACCCGGTTCTGCAGGATGGGCAGAACACCGGAGAAGGAAACCGCCAGAACATGGAGCATGGGGTAAAGGATACAGGCACTGAAGAGGATCAGAACGATATGTGCAATGACATCGATATAGTCGAATCTCTTCTTTTTCTTCATTTTGATTTCTTTCATAACACCCATCCTCCTTTACCAGATACTTGTGCCGGTGCGTTTTCTTGCGATGTAGTTGAAGGTCAGCAGCAAAATGCCGCAGACAACAGACTCGAAGAAACCGACAGCAGCGGTATAGGAAACCTGACCCTTTGCAATACCGTTATCGTACACATAGGTAGAGAACATATACACATCGCTGATGATGGCATCGGTACGCAGCAGCAGGGACTTATCTGCACCCACCTTGATCAGAGAACCGATGTTCAGCAGGAACATGGTAATAACCGTAGGTGCGATGGCAGGCAGAGTGATATGCCAGATTCTCTTCAGACGGCTGCAGCCGTCGATCTCGGCAGCCTCGTACATCTCCTGATCCACGCCAGACAGGGCGGACAGATAGATGATGGCACCATTACCGATGGCAGCCCACAGACCGCTGAGGGTATACACCAGATAGTAGCCCCAAGGCTCCAGCATAAAGCTGATCGGTTCGTAACCAAACCACTCGATGACCTTATTGACAAGACCGTTTTTCACAGAGAACAACTCAATGAAAATGGAGCAGATGATAACCATAGACAAGAAGGTGGGCAGATAGGAAATGGTCTGATATGCCTTCTTGACCTTAGGCTGACGAATCTCGTTCAGGACCAAAGAGAACAAAATGGTCAGAGGGAATGTGGTGCCAAAGGAGAGCAGACCGGTCAAAAGTGTGTTCTTCAGCATTGTGATGAACAGATTGTAGTTCTTTACAAACAGTCGCTCAAAATTGGCAAAACCCACCCATGGACTTCTGTCATAACCCAGGATAGGTGAGTAATTGATAAATGCAAGGCGCAGGCCGTACATAGGCAGGTAGTGGAAAATAATGTAGTAAGCAATGCCGGGAAGCAACATCAGCCACAGTTCACGCTGAGACCAAAGCCGATGCAAAAAGCTGGTGCCACCCTTGGCGTTGCGCTTTTCCAGACGCCGACCCTTTGCGGGTTCTGCACTCTGCACTGAGGTATTCTTAGACATCGTATGTCTCCTTTCTCAATAAGTGGGGCGGTGATTTCACCGCCCCACCTGCAGGGGTGCCGGAATCTTAGTAAGTGCCGTTCAGAATAGCGAACAGATCTGCATAGGTCTGCTCCCATTCAGCGCACTTAGCCTGCCATTCAGCCTTGGAATAGCCTTCCTTAATGAACTTCATGGAGTATTCCTTGATCTCGTTGACCAGCATATTGTTCAGGTCGTTGTACTCGTCAGCGTAGTCCTGATCAATGGTCAGAGCGGGAGCACCGGCCATGGTGCCGCCCTTGATACCCTTCTCCTGAGCATCCTGCTCTTCGGGAGTGAAGGTGAAGTAGGGGGAATCCTTGCTTGCCAGAACATAGGAAGAACCGTTCCACAGACCATACTTCTCTTCCAGAGTCTGGATGGTGGGGTTGGCCATCACGCTGCCGTCGGGGTTCTTGTAGACGCGCTTGCCGTCAACGGTATCGAAGGTCACGCCTTCCTCACCCATGGTCATAACCTGAGTGCCCTCATCGCTGTACAGATAGTTGTAAATAGCGACGCAAGCTTCAGCATTCTTGCCGGTCTGTGCATTGATAACGGTACCGGTCATAGCCATCTTGCCCAGGCCCTTGGCAATGCCGTTGCCGATTTCAGCCGCGTAAGCCATATGGAAGCCTTCGTCAACGCTGCCGGGAGAGGTCTGTGCATAAGTATTTTCAACGGACATACGGCCGATCCAGGAGTTGTAAACGAAGTTGATGTTGTTGAACACGCCTTCGTCCAAGTGGTTAGTACCGTTGGTGAAGCAGTCGGGGTCCAGCAGGCCTTCGTCATACATGGTCTGGAACAGGGTCATCATCTCGAAGTAGCCTTCGTGAGTTGCGCCAAGGAACCATGTCTTGGTATCCCAATCGTATGCCTTGTCAACGCTGTTGAAGCCGTAGTTGGTGCAAACACGGTTCCAGACGGAGTCCATTGCTGCGCCGCCCATGGGGTAGGACTCAGGATACAGCTTCTTCAGCTGACGCATGGTAGCCAGGAAGCTTTCGGAGTCGGTCCACATAGGAATGTTGTTCTTGGTGAAGATGTCCTCGCGGTACATCCAGCCGAAGTTAACAGTACGCTCGCAGTCCCAACGCAGCAGACCGTACAGGCCGCCACCCTCGGACTTATAGAAGTTGATGTACTCCTGGCAATCGGGATTATTCAGAATCTTGTTCATGTAGTTGGGCATTCTGCTCTGGATATTGGGGTCCATAAAGTTGACGAATGCACCCTGATCGCCGTAAACATTGAACACGGGGTACTCAATGATCATTGCGCACATATCGGGCAGGCTGTTGGTCTGCAGTGCGGTGTTGACCTTGACGCGGTAAGTCTCAGCATCGTAACGAACGACCTTGATCTTACAGCCGATGACTTCTTCCAGCTTCTTGAACAGGTACATATCGCTGTTCAGGCCATAGCTGGAGGAGAACCACCATTCAATCTCAACATCCTTGAAATAATCGTCAAGAACGCGGCCGGTCTCGTCCATCTCATAGGGCAGCTCGTCCCAGTCCACCGGAGTAATGGTGGTATTCTGGGTGCAGCCGGCAAAAATGCCCATGGTCATAACCATAACCAGCAGCAACGCAATTAACTTTTTCATTTTGATTTCTTCCTCCTTGATAATACGTATAACTCTTTCAAGCAAAAAGGGCATAACATCCCCTTCCACTTCTTGGATATATTATACACAAGCTTGTACAAAAGTGCTAGTGTATTTTTTGCACAATAAAAAGTTGAATTTGGCCCTTTTTTCGCACTGTTTTTGGGCATTTTGCCGAAAGAGTGGCAATGTGCACAAGTAACAATGTAGGTTTTTGTTGGTTTTGTCTATGCGTTTCGCATTTTGACATGGGTTGGGAAATATTTGCTTTTGTGAAAAATCCCCATCAAAGGCCCATCTCTTTTTTGACCTCTCCGAAGCACCGGATAGCGAAGTCCAGATCCTCCTTTGTGTGACCTGCAGAGATCTGGGTGCGGATGCGGTCCTTGCCCTTAGGAACGACGGGATAGCAAAATGCAACCACATAAACGCCCTTTTCCAGCATCCGGCGGGAGAACTCGTGGGCGACCTTGGGATCGTACAGCATCACCGGTACGATGGGGTGCTCACCGGGCAGCAGCTCAAAGCCCAGCTTTTCCATCCCAGCGCGGAAATAACGGGCATTTTCGTGAACCTTATCTCGCAGAGCGGTGGATTCCTCCAGCAGCTCGATGGTGCGAATCGTTGCCGCACAGATAGCGGGAGCCACCGTATTGCTGAACAGATACGGGCGGCTGCGCTGCCGCAGCAGGTCCACGATAGGCTGACGGGCTGCGGTATAACCGCCGGATGCGCCGCCCAATGCCTTGCCGAAGGTGCCGGTGAGGATGTCGATACGACCCATCACGCCGCAATGCTCCGGCGTTCCCTTGCCGTGGGCCCCCATAAAGCCGGTGGCATGGCTGTCGTCCACCATAGTCAGAGCATCAAATTCCTCTGCCAGATCGCAGATAGCCTGCAGGTTGGCAATGTAGCCATCCATGGAAAACACGCCATCGGTGGCAATCAGGATCTTCTTGCATCCGGAGGCCTTGGCATCCTCAAGACAAGCGCGCAGCTCCTGCATATTGTTATTCTTATAACGATAACGCTTTGCCTTGCAAAGGCGCACGCCGTCAATGATGGAGGCGTGATTCAGCTCATCGGAAATGACCGCATCCTCCGGTCCCAGCAGGGTCTCAAACAGACCGCCGTTGGCATCAAAGCAGGAGGAATACAAAATGGCATCGTCCATTCCTAAAAAGCCGGAGATCTTCTTTTCCAGATCCTTGTGGATCTGCTGCGTGCCGCAGATAAAGCGGACAGAGGACAGACCGAAGCCCCATTTATCATAGCTCGCCTTGGCAGCAGCCATCAGCTCCGGATGGGCGGACAAGCCCAGATAGTTGTTGGCGCACATATTCACAACGCCTGCAGCCTTGGTGGTGTCCACCCGAGAGGTCTGAGGTGTGGTGATAATGCGCTCTTCACGCCAAGTACCGGCCTCACGAATGGCATCCAGCTCCTGGCAGATCGCAGTTAATGCAGACTTCATAATTATGCCTCCTTCTTTGTCCAGTCCAGAATCACTTTTCCGGACATGCCGCTGTTCATTGCTTCAAAACCCTTTTCAAACTCGGTGTAATGGAACCGGTGGGTGATCACAGGGGTCAGATCCAGACCGCCCTGCACCATATAGGACATCTGGTGCCAGTTGTCCATCTTACGGCCGTAAATGCCCTGCAGGGTCAGGCCCTTGGTGATCAGGGTGTTCATATCCAGAGAAACCGGCTTATTGCTGATGCCCAGCAGGCTGATCTTGCCGCCGTTGCGCATTACGGAAATCATCTGCTGCAGTGCCATACCGTTGCCGGACATTTCCAGGCCCACATCAAAGCCTTCCACCAGGCCCTTAGCACGCATCACCTTTGTCAGATCTTCCTTTGCTGTATTAACTGCGGCATCCACACCCATCTTCCGGGCCAGCTCCAGCCGATGATCGTTCACATCGGTGATGATCACCCGGCGGGCACCGGCATATTTGCAAACACCGGCAGCGATGATGCCGATAGGTCCTGCGCCGGTAATCAGCACATCTTCGCCGATGACCGGGAACATCAGGGCTGTATGGGTGGCATTACCGAAGGCATCGAAGAAGGCAACCACATCCTCAGGCAGAGACTCGTCGATCAGGATAATATTGGACTCCGGGATGCAGACATATTCCGCAAACGCACCGTCCCGATCCACACCGACGCCTTGGGTGTCCTTGCACCACTGGATGTCGCCATTGTGGCAATTGCGGCAGTGATGGCAGGTCAGGTGACCTTCTCCGGAAACGCGCTGACCGATTGTCAATCCGGTCACGCCCGCGCCCAGCGCGGCAACCTCGCCCACATATTCGTGACCGATGGTCATAGGTGCCTTGATATGCTCCTGTGCCCAAGGATCCCAATTATAAATATGTACATCCGTGCCGCAGATAGCTGTTTTATGTACCTTAATCAGCACTTCTCCGGGACCGGGAACAGGAACGGGAACCTTTCGCAATTCCAGACCGGGGCCGGCTACAGGCTTGACAATTGCATCCATCATTTGCATAACAATTACCTCCGATTGCAAAATTTGCATAGTTTTTCTTTTTTCATTGTAGCACATTCAAATAATTTTGCAACGGTTTTTGTACGGGATATTATCGAAATTTTTGTATGTTAATATTGAATCAGCCGCTTATGCGAAACAGCAGACTTCAGTTGAAGTCTGCTGTTTTTTGTTCTTATGCCGGGCCGCCGCCCCACTCAACCACCGTAAAACCGGAGCGCACGAAGGGTGCAAAAGTCTGGGGCGCAATTTCAATTTCCACATCCGACGGATAGTATGCCATAAAGATGCGAAGCAGGCTGTCCGGTGCGGGGGTAATTTCCAAAACTGCGCCATCGGTGTAGGCGTCGGTTTGGAAGGAGATGACATTGTAAGGATTTTCTTGCAGCGCAGGCAGCCAGTAGACAATGAATTCGTTTGCCTCGCGAGGTGTCAAACCCTGCGCGGACAATGCCCATTCCAGAAATTCCGCTGTTTTCTCACCGGGAACACAGAACCCTTGGGAGAAATCCCAGTTTGAAGCCTGCTTTCCTTCCCAGTAGAGGGCATAGTATTCCTTGCCATCCGGAAAAATCAGGGTTCCATCGGGGTATGCGGTAAAGTTCTCCCAGCCCTTCTCCCCGTGTGCAGGATAAGTACAGGTCAGCTTTCCGTTCAGCGTCAGCTTTGCAGAACACAACGTATCGACCTCAGGATAGAAATAAATGATGGGCTTGTACACCGGAAGCGGTGTCCAGATTCTGGTGGCAATCATACGCACATATTGGCTTTTATCCGTTGGGTGCTGGGTTTGTTCAAAGTCAAAGCATACCTTATCACCAACACAAAAATCACCCGCTTCATCCGTAATGACATATACTTTTTTACCCCATTTTTCCGCATACCAGTCATCTATTTCCAGTTCCAAAGCATCCGGCAGAAGCACCTGCGTTATCGTTCCGAACAATTGCCTGCTTTGTTCATAATCAACAATTTCCGCCTGCCAGTCATATAGCTTTGGCAAGGCTTTCGGCTGATTGGGCACTTCCTGACAGCCGGCAAAGCAAAAACACAGCAGCACCGCAATACAAAGACATAATAATCGTTTCATAAAAAGACTCCTTTCGTTATTTATGTACCTTTCGTTTCCTGCAAAAATACAGCACCGATGCAAGGGTAATGCACACTACCCCCAGCCCCACTGCCGCGATCACCCAGCCATACGACGGGGTCTGCTCTTCTTTTGGCGGGCATGGATGGTTTTCCCTATAGCTGCATCGCTGACATATCCATATTTCGCTGTTATCCCCTTGTTCAATCACAAGATCGTGCCCCAGCTTTTGGGTATGGTTTGTGTAAAACACAATGCCGCAGGTGCAGCTGTGTTCTTTATAGCCACCCTGATCGCAGGTGGCGCTGACGGTCCTTGCCTGATAGCTGTGGATATGCCCCGGATCATCAGTCAGGGCAATCTGCTTTTTTATGAGCTGGTTTGTAGGGCCGATAAAGGTAACAAGCAGGCTGTTATCCATAATATGGAAGCCACGAATGATGATACCGTCAGCCATCGTTTCACATGCATACTCTGCCCGCAGATCCTCACCATCCGTAGTGACCGAACAGACTGCCTCAGCGGTATTGAACCAGACTCTGCCGTTGCGGACCGCCAGACCGCGGGTCTCGCAGTAGTAGTACTTCCCCTCCAGCAAAACCGGGGGCTGCTTCTGCCGATATACCAGGGTCTCCGCCCCTGTTTTCAGGCTTTGCTTATAGATATAGATGTTGGCGGTATCATCCTGACGGTAATACATATAGCCGTCACCGGGGAAAAGAATGGGACTGGTAATCCCCTCCCAGAAGGGATTGAAGGCATATGTACGGTCCGTACATTCCACATCTGTTTCCCAACCGAAGGTATGTCCGTTTTCCTCGCTGGCAAATTCCTTATCCGTTTTCAAAAAATGGTCATGATCCACCCGTCCGTCCACATCCTTCGCCGGGTCATCCCAGGTCACATCCACATGGTACCAGTTTCCGTTCAGGCAGACTGCATTCCAGGCATGTCCCAAGCCGTTGCCGGTATCCTCGCAGATGACGATCCGGCAAGGGATGTCCAGCCGTTCCAATACACGCATAAACAGCTGGGCATAACCAAAGCAGGCCGTTTCGCCGCGCACAAGCGCCTGATAGCCATTGTTCAGTGTGCCCATCAGGCTGTACTGCACCATAGTCGCAATATGATCGTGGACACTCAGCACCATTTGCTCCTGCGTCATTCCCTCGTGACAGGTGACTGCAATCAGTTCTGCCATGGCCTGCTCGTACTTTTTTTCATCGTAGCCGCGGGTCCGCATATCTCTGGGAATCATCCGGGTGACCGTTCCGTCCGGCGCAGAGGACCAGTCCACATAGGTATCCAAATACCAAGGAAGCAGGCCCTGATAAAACATCTCCCCATAGATTTCCTGCAGTTGTTCTTGCGTAAGACCATAGGAGGACACATCCACACCTTCGCCCTTAGATATACATTCAAGAATCAGTTGCCGCAGGTCCTCATGCTCATCCTCCGCCCGCACCGGGGCAGCCAATATGAGCAAAAGCAAGCAGCAGAGAAAAAAGCAGGCAAACCGCTTCATAGAATCGCTCCTTTCATAATCCTCTTTATGTATATAGTAACGAATGAGAGGCGCAAAATTAGACACATTTTTCCAAAATTTTTATGTATATTTAAATTTTACCATAATCCTTCTTTACTTGCAATAAAAAACAGACCCCACAAATGTGAGGTCTGTTGATTTTGAGACAGATTATCTCTTGGAGAACTGTTGGCGCGTTAAGAAAACATGCCGGTGGCATGTTTTTAGCGTCAACCGCAGCGGCTATGCCGCGAGGACCGCACATCAGTTCGAAAAAAGTCCCGAAAGCCGTAGTGGCTTCCGGGACAGAAAATCCAAAAGTATTGATTATCTCTTGGAGAACTGAGGTGCGCGACGGGCGGCCTTCAAGCCGTACTTCTTTCTTTCCTTCATTCTGGGGTCGCGGGTCAGGAAACCTGCAGCCTTCAGAGCAGGACGCAGCTCGGGGTTCAGCAGAGTCAGTGCGCGGGAAATGCCGTGACGGATTGCGCCGGCCTGGCCGGAAACGCCGCCGCCTGCGACGGTGACAACCACATCAACCTTACCAACCAGAGCGGTGGTGATCAGGGGCTGATTGACAACCAGCTTCAGGGTGTCCAGACCAAAGTAGTCGTTGATGTCGCGGCCATTGATGGTGATTGCGCCGGTGCCGTTCTCGTAAACACGAACGCGGGCAACGGAGGACTTACGACGGCCGGTGCCGTAAAAATACTTCTTCTTGCTCTCGTACATAGTCAGTTACCTCCAATTAGTCCAGAGTCCATGCTTCGGGCTTCTGTGCAGCGTGTGCATGCTCGGCACCCTTGTACAGGTGCAGACGGGTCAGTGCGCTGCGGCCCAGAGCGTTCTTGGGCAGCATACCCTTGACAGCCAGCTCCATAGCGTAATCAGAACGCTTATCCATCATAACGCGAGCCTTGGTCTCCTTCAGGTTGCCGACCCAACCGGTAACGCGGTAGTAGGTCTTCTGCTCCAGCTTCTTGCCGGTCAGAATAGCCTTGTCGGTGTTGATTACGATGACATAGTCGCCGCAATCCACATTAGGGGTGAAATCAGCCTTGTGCTTGCCACGCAGCAGGTTTGCAACAGTGACAGCGGTGCGGCCCAGGGGCTTATTAGCGGCATCAACGATGTACCACTTGCGCTCCAGGGTCTCTTTCTTCAAAAGAGTGCTGGACATATTACTTCCTCCAATAGGTAAAATATTTTGACATTTTTCTGTACTTGATGTACAATGTCTTTAATTCGCTAGGTGAGTTTACCACACCATTTTTCAAATGTCAACTGCTTTTTTAATTATTTTTCTGAAATATTATGCAAATGTTTAAAATCTCTGTTTTTCTCTCGTTTTCTCTCGTTTTCTAATTTTCTATTTTTCACAAAATACGGAGGATTTCCAACAATGCAGAAAATGATGGGTCTGGTGCGCCGCTGCATCGAGGACTACAATATGATCGCCCCCGGTGAACGCATTGCCGTCGGGGTTTCCGGCGGCAAGGACTCCCTTGTGCTGCTGCAGGTGCTTGCCGGACTGAGGGAATATATGCATTTCACCTTGGAGGCCGTCACCATTGATATGGGACTGGGTATGGACTACTCTCCCATCCGGGAAATGTGCGAAAAGCTGCAGGTTCCGTACCACATTATAAATACACAGATCGGGCCGATCATTTTTGAGCACCGCAAGGAAAAGAACCCCTGCTCTATGTGTTCCAAGATGCGCCGGGGTGCGCTGAATCAGGCAATACTGGAACTGGGCATCCGCAAGATCGCTTTGGGGCATCATTATGACGATGCGGTAGAGACCTTTGTAATGTCGCTGGTCTATGAGGGTCGCATCAGCTGCTTCCAGCCGGTGACGGATCTGGACCGTACCGGGGTGATTCAAATCCGCCCCATGCTCTATGTCCACGAAAAGACCGCTCAGAATTTTGCCGAGCGGATGGAACTGCCGGTGGTACACAACCGCTGCCCGGTGGACAAGCACACCAAGCGGGAGGAGGTCAAGCAGCTTGTCTACGAGCTCTCCCAACGCTATCCCGACCTGAAGGAGCGGATTTTCGGCGCAATGCAGCGTCTTCCCCTGCCTGAATGGGGCCCGCAGGGCCGTTACAAGCGTCCAAAAGATCAGGAATGAGGGATATTTTTTCAGCAAAATCATAAAAAATAAGAAAAATGCAAAATTTGCAAAAAAAAGACTTGCATTTTTCCGCAAACTTTGGTATCATATCAAAGCGCTTGTGAAAAAGCGATATTTTGAGATTATCGGAGATAGGAGGTGCAGTGAATGGCTAAGTGTGATTTTTGTGGCAAGGGCGTGACCTTCGGCATTAAGGTTTCCCACTCCCACAGACGTTCCAACCGCGCATGGAAGCCCAATGTGAAGCGTGTTAAGGCGGTGGTCAACGGTACTCCGTGCCATGTGTACGCCTGTACCAGATGTCTCCGTTCCAACAAGGTTGAGCGGGCCATCTGATTTCCCATGCCACCAATAACGCCATCGGTTAGCCGATGGCGTTTTTTGTTTTATTGTCGGCAAAAAGTGTGGGGCGGCTCACGCCGCCCCGTGGGTATGTATATCAGCTTTTTTTGCTTCAAGGAGTTTTATGCTCCTTTCATTTGTTCAGTTTATATGTGGACAAACTTAACAAAAATGTTATGCACTTGTTATAGGGCAGTATCTTCCCAAAGTTCACCTGTTTTCCAATTATAGAGATATAGTGTGTAGGGTCCATCATCTTCTGTGTGTTGCCCTTCAAATTCTATCCAATCTCCCCATGTTCCGTCATCGTTACAGTATAAAACAGCAAAGTTAATATGATACTGCTCCATCAAGACAGTGCTTTCCCCGGTAGCCATATCATAAACAACGAATTTCTTTCCATCTGCTACGAACTGTAGAAGGGTACTCGAATTAGTATAATTTCTAATAGCACTAACACTGCCATAGGTGGATTCGCAAACAAATTCGTGATTTTTGAAATCACCGATAGCGGTTACATACACCTTTGTAGGTTCGGATTTCTTAACAAAGAAGATATTTGTATCAGTTTTTGTAGCATCAATAACCGGCTCGTCGCATACCAAAATGCTCTCTCCGGTAGATTTTACCGCCCAGTACAAATGGTCAACCAACCCTTCTCTGGGATACCATTCAGGATAATTTGCGTAGAATGGAGGACCGCGGAAGATAACTGCACTGCCATCTTTTGCAGGAGAGGGTGGTGTTACTGGCTGTGTCGTAGGCGGCACCGTAGGCTGGGTTGTGGGTACGGTAGGGGCGGTGCTGCTGGAAGGCGGCACCACGCTGCTGCTTGGCGGGGGTGTGATACAACCGGAAGAAGACGGCGTGCTTGCCAAGCTTTGGTCATCGTCAGGCATAACCTGACACGCCGTAAGCAAGAGCAGCAGCACCAAGACGATCGATAAGCTTTTTTTCATATACATACCTCCGTATTTGTTTTGTGTAAAACACACTTCCGAAATCAGGATATTCCACCGGAATTTCTCCCGTCACTAAAGGTAACGAACCGGACACGCGATTTTATACACTCTTGCGAAAAATCTTTCAAAAATTTTTCATCCAAGCACACTATACCCCGACTTTTCCAGTTCGGCAAAGGATACAAGTCCTTACACATTAAAGTATTCTTCCAAAAATTTGGCCACGCCGTCCTCGTGGTTGGTATAGGTGCTGATATGGCTTGTCTGCCCGTGGAGCTGCTCCCGGGCATTTTTCATCAGCACCCCGATGCCTGCCTCCTGAAGCATCTCCAGATCACCCAAGTCATCGCCAAAGGCGATCACATCCTCAAGGCTGCCGCCGGTCAGTTCCATCAGCTTGCGGCTCCCCAGAGCTTTTGTCGCGCCGGGATTGTTATAACGCCGGAAAGTACCGCCCAGATAAGTGGTATAGGCCAGACCGTATTTTTCCGCAAGCTCCGCCGCCTTTTCATCGTCGGGGATCTCTGTTACGATCTTTTGGGCACTTTGACAAAAGTCCTCTGTCCTAAAATCTATGCTGATATGGGGCTGAAAGGATTTTCGCCCCTTATGGGAGAAAAATTCCTCAACGGTCTGCACATAGATGGCATCGGTCAGCCCCACCAGCTCCAAAAGTAAGGCTCGGGTGGTAGGCACATCCAGCTCCGACAGCCAGATTGTCTCCCCTGATGCGTTCATAATCATCGCGCCGCCGTTTAAAATCGCATAATCCGGCGGTAAAATCGCAAAATATTTCTGCACAAAATCCTTACTGCGCGCGGTGTTGTAAACCAGCTTGTGGCCCATAGCACGCAGTTTCTCCATAACCGCCACGGTATACGGCGTAATTTCCCGTTTGTCATTTAAAAGTGTATCATCCAAATCAAACATAATATATTTCATAGCATCCGTTCCTTTCTTGTCTTTATAATAGCACATCCCCTACTTCTTCGCAACCTCCTGCAAAATTGATTGGACAAACAAGAAATAATATGGTAATATATGATATTATAGTGTCGCTATATACAGGAGGCAACAAAAATGGGCAAACTGATCGTAATCGAAGGAACGGACGGTTCCGGCAAATCCACACAATTTAAAAAACTCACCGAGCGTGTCACCGCAGAGGGTATCGAATTTCAGAAGCTGGTATTCCCCCAGTATGCAGAGCCCAGCTCTGCTCTGATCCGGATGTACTTAGGCGGTGAATTCGGCTCTGATCCTTCCGATGTGAACGCCTATGCCGCCTCCGCCTTCTATGCGGTGGATCGCTACGCATCCTTTAAGAAAGTGTGGGGTCAGTGGTATGCGGACGGCGGCCTGATCCTGTCCGATCGCTACACCACCTCCAATGCTGTCCATCAGACCTCCAAAGAACCGGAGGAAAAGCAGCTGGACTTTTTGAAGTGGCTGTATGAATTTGAATACGACCAGCTGGGTATGCCCTGCCCCGATCTGGTGATCTATCTGGATGTTCCCACCGCCTTCACCGAAAAGCTGATGCGTTCCCGGGAACAGCAGACCAACACCAAGGCAGATATTCACGAGCAGAATATGGACTATCTGGCCACCTGCCGGGAAATGGGCCGCAAGGCAGCCGGTTACTACGGCTGGCATATTGTCAACTGCGTCAAGGATGGGCAAATGCGCAGCATTGAGGACATCCACGAAGAAATTTATGCACTTGTGAAGAAGTGTATGGAGGAATAACTATGGTATATATGCTGCTGGGCACCGGTTTTGAAGAAATTGAGGCCATCGCCCCTCTGGATCTGCTGCGCCGCGCCGGCGTAAAAGTGCTGACCGTGGGAGTGAACGGCAAGACCGTCTATGGCGGTCACGGCATCGGTATCGAAGCGGATATCATTCTTTCCGAAATGGACCTGACCGCACTGGAGATGATCATTCTCCCCGGCGGTCTGGGCGGCGTTGCCTCTGTGCGGGCAAGTCAGGAAGCGATGGAAGCTCTGCGCTTTGCATGGGAAAACAACAAATTTGTTGCCGCAATCTGTGCCGGTCCTACTGTGTTGGCAGACTTAGGCATTACCGACGGCAAAAACGCCACCTGCTATCCCGGCTGTGAAGACGGAATGGGCAGTGCGATTATTGCAGAAAACGCTGCCTGCATCCGGGATGACAATCTGATTACCGGCACCTCTGCCGGCTGTGCAGTTTCCTTCGGTCTGGCTTTGATTGAAGCAATGAAGGGTCAGGAAACTGCCGACACCATTGCAAAACAAATCGTTATCCGTTAAGGAGGAACGAATTATGAACAAGAAGAATAATGACGACACCAACTGGCTGGATGACCTGCTGACCTCCTCCGATTACGGAGAGGATGCCATCCGGGACATTGCCGGTGAGGTGGAGGATCTGGAGTTTGAGCGCATTCTGCGGGAAGCCAAATCCAGCAAGTGGGATCCCGAGGATGAGCTGACAGCAGACATCGACGAGGATTCCCTGCTGGAAGAGATCAAAGGCGAGCTTTCCGAGGATCCAGCGGCAGAGGCACCGGAAGAGGAGTTGTCCGCTGAAGAGCTTGCAGACATTCCTGAGCCTCCCATTGTCCTGAATCCCGTAATAACCGCGCCCCCTCCCCGCCCTGCCTTTGAGGATCCTGAGATCGCCGCAACAGTGAATCTGGAGGACGACGAAGAGGATTATCTTGAGGATGAGGAAGAGGAAGAATACTACGAGGAAGAGCCGGAAGAAGAATACTATGACGATCCCGACCGAAAAGTGCGTCCCAAGCGGAAGAACGGCTACGGTCTGTTTGGTCTGCCCCATCTGGCATCCGTGTTTATCTGGGTGGCAATCGTTGCGGTCTGCGGTCTGTCTTTGGGTCGCCTGCTTTGGATCTGCGCCACCGATGTACTGGCATTGGGCTGGGAGGACCGGGTCACCACCATTACCATCACCGCTTCCGATGTGGGTAATGTGGATGCCATCGCCGACAAGCTGTACAATGCCGGTCTGATTAAGTACCGGGAGCTGTTCCGCTTCTACGCATCTCTCAGCAGTGCGGACGAAAAAATCAGTGCAGGCACCTTTGAGCTGAATACGAAATTTGACTATAACGCATTGGTCAAGGGTATGTCTGCCACCTCATCCTATCGGGAATCCAAGCGCGTGACCATCCCGGAGGGCTATACCTGCGCACAGATCTTTGACCTGCTGGAAAAAGAGGGCATCTGCTCTGCCGCTGAGCTGAAAGCTTACCGGGTGCAGAGCGACTACTGGTTCCTGGAGGGCTCCAACACAAGTGCTGAATATCCGCTGGAGGGTTTCCTCTTCCCGGATACCTATAACTTCTATATTGGTGACACTCCTCAGGGTGTGTTCCGCCGTCTGCTTGCCCGCTATGATGAGATGCTTACAGACGAGCTGAAGGAATATGTGCAGACCAGCAAGTATTCTCTGTATGAGATTATGATCATTGCATCTATGATCGAAAAAGAAAGTGCCGGCAGTAGCGAAAACTACGACATTTCCTCCGTCATCTACAACCGTCTGAACAATGCCGATGAATTTCCCTTCTTGGATATCGACGCCACCATCGTCTATGCACAGGGCGGCAAGAACGATGTGATTGACAAGGAACTGGACAGCCCCTATAACACTTATAAGTATAAGGGTCTGCCCCCCACGCCCATCTGCAACCCCAGTCTGCTGAGTATTCAGGCCGCCCTGGCACCTACGGAAACCAAGTATTACTTCTATGCTCTGGATCCCAGCACCGGCCTGCACCACTTCTCCAAGACCTATAAGGAGCATCAGGACTTCCTGAACAGTCTGAAATAATATGACAAAGAAACTGGAATTGTTAAGTCCCGCCGGAGATATGGAACGGCTGAAAATGGCCGTTCTGTACGGTGCGGACAGCGTGTATCTGGCAGGCACTGACTTCGGTATGCGTTCCTTCGCAGGGAATTTCACCCCGGAGGAGCTGCCCATTGCTGTCAGGTTTGCCCACGATCATGGGGTGAAGGTCCATGTGACCGTCAACACTATGCCCCGCAACGATGAAATCTGCAGTCTTCCTGCCTATCTGGAGCAGCTGAACGATGCCGGAGTGGATGCGCTGATCGTTGCGGATATGGGCGCGTTTACGCTGGCAAAGAAATATGCCCCCCGTTGCGAGCTGCATATTTCCACCCAGCAATCCATCGCCAATTACGAATGTGCCACCGCTTGGTATGAATTGGGTGCCAAGCGGGTGGTGCTTGCCCGGGAGCTGCATTTGGGTGAAATTGCCGAAATCCGGCAAAAGACCCCCAAGGAACTGGAGATCGAAACCTTCGGTCACGGTGCTATGTGCGTCAGCTACTCCGGCCGCTGCCTGCTGAGCAACTATATGACCGGCCGGGACTCCAACCGGGGTGCCTGCGCCCAGCCCTGCCGCTATCAGTATGCACTGATGGAAGAAAAGCGTCCCGGGGAGTATTTCCCCGTTTATGAGGACGAAAAGGGTACTTATATTCTCAATTCCCGGGATATGTGCACCATCGATCATTTAAAGGACCTGATGGACGCCGGCATTGATTGCATCAAGATTGAAGGTCGGGCAAAATCCGCCTACTATGCTGCCATTGTCACCGGTGCGTATCGGCATTGCATCGATGATGTTGCCGCCGGACGGGAAATCGACCCCGTGTGGCGGGACGAGGTGGAGCATGTATCCCACCGGGTCTACTCCACCGGCTTTTACTACGGCTTTCCGGGACAGTATACGGAAAATTCCCGATATTTGCGGGAATGGCAAATCTGTGCCAAGGTAGAATCCTGCGACGAAAACGGACTTGCTCTGTGCAGCCTGAATAACAAATTTGCCCGGGGCAGCGAGCTGGAAGTGGTAGGTCCTGACTTCCGACCTCTGTCCTTTACGGCAGAGGCGATGACCGACGAAGACGGAAATGCTCTTGACGAACCCCGAACGCCCCAAATGAAGTTCTTTGTGCAGCTGCCGCAGCAGGTTCCTGCCTGCTCCATTCTCCGAAGAAGTGTGGACTTATCCGCAAAATAAGCCAAAGAATTACAAAAAATACTCTTTACAAACGGAAGAAACCTTGTTATAATAATCGGGCTGTGAAGCAAATGCACCGGTGGCTCAATGGATAGAGCATCGGATTCCGGTTCCGAGGGTTGGGGGTTCGAGTCCCTTCCGGTGTACCAAAACATTCAAACCCGAACCTTTTACCGATTGGTGAAACGTTCGGGTTTGTTGTTTTCTTAAATGATATAACTTAGGTCTTCGTTTGTGGTCGTAGAGAGTTACCCCTCTGTACGACCACTT
>SVLL01000037.1 GCA_015067935.1 Oscillospiraceae bacterium
AAAGCAGGTGCCCTGCTTTGCTCGCAGGATGCCGGGAAACAAAAAAGCTATGGCATACAAAAGCATCCCATAGCCTTTTGGTCCAAGTGGCGAGACTCGAACTCGCGGCATCCTGCTCCCAAAGCAGGCGCGCTACCAACTGCGCTACACCTGGATAAACAACAATATTTGTGGGCAATGCCCAAAACAGGCGCGCTCCCCTGTTGCGGTGCCCGAAAAAAATCATCGGGCTTACGCTGATCCTCGATTTTTTCGACCGCGGCCACTCGCTCGGCTCCCATACTCCGCCACCGGCGGCGGTCGCCTCGCTCCCCAACTGCGCCACACCTGGGTCATCAACGAATGCTATTATACACGAGTGGAGGCAAAAAAGCAACAGCAAAATGTATCGAACAGATGCATTTTTACTGCTATGGTCGGTGCGTTGACTTTTATTTGTGTCTTTGCTATTATAGAGCCACAGAACAAAGGAGGGGATCGCATGGCAGAAAATGGCGGCTGGGTATTTATCTCCCATTCCCATCAGGACATTGAAAAGGTACGCAGGATCCGTGACTATCTGGAACAGCTGGGCTTTGAGCCGTTGATGTTCTACCTGAAATGCCTTTCCGATGAGGATGAAATTGCCGACTTGATTAAGAGAGAAATTGACGAACGGGAATGGTTTATCTATGCCGACAGTCCCAAAGCAAGGGCGTCAAAATGGGTGCGCACCGAGTTGGAGTATATGGAGTCCCGGAAAAAGGAGCGGATTTTTACCATCGACCTGAATCAGAATCTGAACACACAGCTGCAGAATATTGAGCGTGCCGCAAAGCAGATGAAGGTGTTCATTTCCAGCTCCCGCAGGGATGTATTGCTCTGCCGGCGGTTAAAGGAAAGATTCCTGGACAAGGAGATGCTGGTGCTGTCAGATGAGGATATGATGATCGGTAGTTTGTGGGATAATCAAACGGATCGTATGATTGCTGACACCTGCCGCAACGGTTTTGTGTTGCTGCTTATCACCGATGCCGCCAGCAATTCTGATTTTGTCTGTCACGAAATGGAAAAGGCATTGGCAGCCAATGCAAAAATCGTACCGGTTTATGTGGGCAGAGCTTCTCTTCGCCCGGAGCTTTTGGAATCGTTGGGGCGGATTCAGGGTGTCCACATTTCGGCTGACCCAACTGAGGAGGAGCTGGACAAGGTAGTGCAGGAAATCTTGGGGCGCGTGGAGTACTACCACAGCGATTACACCGTCTCTCACGGCTATCGCTCCGCAAGAGTTATTCATCTGCCGCCCATTTCCGTCATCGACAATATGACTTTTTGGGATTGCGATAATCTGGAATGCGTCTACATCCCGGATTCGGTGGCGTACATTACAAATGACGCCTTTGATGACCTTCCCAATGTGCTGGTTAAGTGTCACGAAGGGTCTTATGCCCATGGCTACTGCATTCGCCATAATCTCCGCTGGGAATTAACGGAAGAAGAATAAAAAAGCGTGGCGAAAGCCACGCTTTTAATCTTTTCCTCGCAGTTCGATGATCTGGTCGCGCAAGATGGCGGCGTACTCGTACTCCATCATCCTTGCTGCTTCCTTCATCTGCTTTTCCAGACGGGCAATTTCCCGCTCCTTTTCTGCCTTGGTCATCTTCACACCGCTGCGGCCCTTGCGCTCGGCAGTGGGGGAGGAGATCTCAATCAAATCCCGGACGGACTTAATAACTGTCTTGGGCACGATGCCGTTTTCCTCATTGTAGGCATTTTGAATCTCCCGACGGCGGGCTGTTTCGCTCATCGCATTGCGCATGGATGGGGTAATGTTATCTGCATACATAATGACTTTGCCCTCAGCGTTTCGTGCCGCTCGGCCGATGGTTTGGATCAAACTGGTCTCGCTGCGGAGGAAACCCTCCTTGTCCGCATCCAGAATGGCAACCAGACTTACCTCCGGCAGGTCCAGACCCTCACGAAGCAGGTTGATACCCACCAAGACATCGAATTTCGCCATCCGCAGGTCCCGGATGATCTCCATTCTTTCCATCGCACCGATATCCGCGTGCATATACCGCACCCGGATGCCGGCCTTCTGCAGATAAACGGTCAGGTCCTCTGCCATCTTCTTGGTCAGGGTGGTTACCAGCACCCGTTCATTTCGGGCACTCCGAGCGTTGATTTCACCGATCAGATCGTCGATCTGCCCCTCAATGGGGCGCACCTCCACGACGGGATCCAGCAGACCTGTGGGTCGGATAACCTGCTCCACAATCTGACCGGAACGGGTGCGTTCATACTCTGCCGGGGTGGCGGAGACATAGATCACCTGATTCAGCTTGCTGTCAAACTCGTCGAAATTCAGCGGACGGTTATCATAGGCTGACGGCAGGCGGAAACCGTAATTGACCAGCGCATCCTTTCGGCTCCGGTCACCGGCAAACATCGCCCGGGTCTGGGGGAGCGTTACATGGCTCTCATCGATAAAGAGCAGAAAATCCTCGGGGAAATAATCCAGCAATGTAGTGGGCGGCGTGCCGGGAGCGCGACCCTGAATGACACGGGAATAGTTTTCAATACCGTTGCAGAAACCGATTTCCGTGAGCATTTCCAAGTCATAATTGGTCCGCTGAGCAATGCGCTGGGCCTCAATCAGCTTATCTCGGGCCCGGAACCATGCCACCTGATCGTCACATTCCCGACGGATTTCTGCCATTGCCCGTTCCAGCTTTTCCCGGGAGGCCACATAGTGGCTGGCAGGGTAGATGGCCACATGGTCCACATACCGCTCCACCATACCGGTCAGAGCGTTGATCTCGCTGATGCGGTCGATTTCGTCTCCGAAAAACTCCACTCGGATGGCTCTTCCGGACCAGTAGGCAGGGTAGATTTCCAGTGTATCGCCTCGAAGACGGAATTTGTTACGGGAGAAGTCAATATCATTGCGCTCGTAACGGATTTCCGTCAGCTTTCGCAGTACCGCATCCAAGGGGTATTCATGGCCCACTCTCAGGGAGATGACCATACTCTTATAGTCAATGGGGTCACCCAAACCGTACAGACAGCTGACCGAGGACACAACGATCACATCCCGACGCTCAAAAAGTGCCGCAGTTGCGCTGTGGCGCAGACGGTCAATTTCCTCATTGACATCGGCATCCTTCTCGATATAGGTATCCGTATGGGCGATATAAGCCTCGGGCTGATAGTAGTCGTAATAGGAAATGAAATATTCCACCGCATTATCCGGGAAAAACTCCCGAAACTCCGAGCAAAGTTGGGCGGCCAAGGTCTTATTGTGGGCAAGCACCAAGGTCGGACGATTCAGCTTTTCAATCACCGAAGCCATCGTAAAGGTTTTACCCGAGCCGGTAACGCCCAACAGGGTTTGTTCTCGCATGCCCCAGTTCACACCGTTTACAAGGGCCTCGATGGCGGCCGGCTGGTCACCGGAGGGCTTGAAATCAGAACGAAGAATAAATTGATCCGGCATATTTCCTCTCCTTTCACGAAAAATAGCAAGTGTAGTTACAGCTGATCCATTCCGGAGCCTTCGGCAGCACCTTGTGCGGCAACCTCATCACCGGCAAGGGGAATGCCCAGCTTTTGATAGGCTTCAAAATACCGCTTGCCGAATTCCAACTGCGCAGCAGCGGTAAAGTGGAGATTGTCGGCCTTTCCTTCTAACCCACTGGCATCCACAAATTCGCATTTGGAATCCTCCGCGGCAAATTTTTGAAGCTGTCCGTTCAATTCCCGATAGTTTTGTACCTCAGGGAAACGCTCACAGCCGATCAGGTACTCGCCCAAGCCGCCCACAAGAATGGGAAGCTCCGGCATCCCCAGATCCTGCCGCAGCTGTGTCATCATCGTTTGCAGTCGCTGGCAATAGGTCCCGCAAAGCTCCGGAGCGCAATCGCTTTCTCCCTGATGCCACAAAATACCGGCCAGCTTGGCACTGCGCATACCCAGACGGGCGCAGGCAAGGGCATAGTCATAAAATACCTCACCGGGCATCCATTGGCTGAGTGCAGAACCACCGTCAGCGCAGGGAATAATACCCACTTCCGCACCCGGATAAGCATCTGCAAAGCATCTGGCGAAGCTTTCCCCGAAGGAAATGCCGGAGCTGGCTCTGTCCGGATTGATGGGGCGGAACATGGGCCGCCAAAGTCCGTTGCGCAGGATTTTCATCCGTCCATTACAGTTGTTCAGCCGGGGGGCATTGGCAATGTTGCCGCGGCCTGCGGCGTTGGATTGTCCGATCAGCAAAAAGGCGTATATCATAAGCGTCGCTCCTTGTGATTAAATTAAAATACGGCAATCATCGGGATGGTATTTGCCGGACAGTCGCATAGAAATGGGGTCTCCGTCAGCAACGATTATATGGTCAGCCAGAGTGATATCCACTGCAGAAAGGGCCACAGCCAGCTGACGGGTGGTCAGCTCATCCTCAGGAGAGGGGAGTGCCAAGCCGCTGGGATGATTGTGCGCCAGAACTACAGCGGAGGCATTGACACCCAGCGCGATCTCCACGATCCGACGGATGGGCACAGCAGCGGAATTGACGCTGCCTTCTCCCAACTCCTTATGACACAAAAGCTTGCCCTTTGCATCCAAACAGACCATTTGCACCGTTTCATTCCGTGCGCCGAAGAAACGGGAAGCAAAATAGTTTTTACACTTGGCACCAGAATCCAAAATGACGGGGTCCTTGCCCTTAGCGGAGGAATAGTAGCGGCAGAAGGCATTCAGCAATGCAAGAAAGGTTGCCGCATTTTCTCCTATTCCGCTTACTTTTTGCAGCTCAGTGGGAGGAGCGGTCATCACCTGAGAAAGAGAACCGAAGTGATCGATCAGAGCGTGGGCGATGGGGTTGGTGTTATGCCGGGGAATACAGTAAAACAGCATCAGCTCCAGAACTTCATGCTCGGCAAAATTCTGAAGCCCGTCTTCCATAAAGCGATTCCTCAGTCTTTGCCGATGTCTTGCGTGGGGAGATTCATTTTTAGCCATGATTTTTCACCTCAAAAAGGATTTTTTCTTGCTATTTTCGACTTTATTCGATAGAATAAAGGTAAGACAGATTCCCGTCGAAACTAGGGATGAAAGTTTCCACCAAAATTGCAAATGATATCCCTTGAGGAGGAACATCATGGAACGAAAGGAATCCAATTCCGGAATGTTGGATCTGATGGTCCAACCGGCCTTTATAGTAAGGGAAGGCATAGTGACCCAAGCGAATCCGGCAGCGGAAAAATACTTTATCGCACCCGGTATGCCAATTGGCGAATTGCTGCATACCGGAAAAACGGAGTATAATGAGTTGGAAGGAGGCTGCCTGTACCTGACACTGTCGATTGCGGGGGTACCTTGTGCGGCATCGGTGCGCAAACTGGCAGAGGGGGATATTTTTACCCTGGAGCAGGATGCAGACCAGTCACAGCTGCAGGCGATGGCCCTTGCCGCGCAGGAGCTGCGAGGACCGCTTTCCAATGTGATGATGGTGGCGGATCAGCTGTTTCCCGTGACCGATGCGGATGACGATACCCGGCTTCAGGTGTCCAAGATCAACCGGGGACTCTTCCAGCTGATGCGTATTGTGGGCAATATGTCCGATGCCTATCGCTATAGCCAGCAGACAGAACCTCAGATGGCTGTGCTGAATATCAGCAATTTTCTGGAAGAGCTCTTTGAGAAAAATGCGGAGCTTCTTCGTTTCGGCGGTACCGAGATTCATTTTGAAAATGTGCGCCAGCCGGTATTCGGTCTGGCAGACCGGGAAAAGCTGGAACGGGCGGTGCATAATATTCTTTCCAATGCCGTCAAATTCGCGGCAAAGGGAAGCCCTATCTATGCCCGATTGACCCGGAAGCACGATATGCTCTACCTGACCGTTCAGGATGAGGGGCAGGGGATTGACAATGGTTTGCGAGGGAATGTTCACGCCCGATTTCTCCGTCAGCCCGGTCTGGAGGACAGCCGGTACGGAATCGGCTTGGGTATGGTGATGATCCGCAGCGCGGCTGCATTGCACGGCGGTACGGTGCTCATCGACCATCCGGAAAGTGGTGGCACCCGGTTGACAATGTCCCTTGCCATTCGGCAGGACAGGGAGCACACTGTTCGCTCCCACGCTTTCGAAGTGGATTATGCCGGGGCCCGGGATCATACGCTGATCGAACTGTCCGATGTGCTGCCCAATGCCCTTTATGAGTCCAAACGGATCAACTGAAGACCTGACTGACCTGCTTACCGCAGGTCAGTTTTTTACAGATAATGCTTCAAATACTGACCGGTGTAGCTTTCAGCTACCTGAGCTACCTCTTCCGGCGTGCCGCAGGCGACCAGCGTGCCGCCGCCGTCGCCGCCCTCAGGACCAAGATCAATCAGGTAGTCTGCCGATTTGATCACATCCAGATTGTGCTCGATAATCAAAGCAGTGTTGCCTGCATTGACCAGTTGCTGCAGTACATCCAACAGCTTATGCACATCGGCGGCGTGCAGCCCCGTAGTGGGCTCGTCCAGCACATAAATGGTCTTGCCGGTGGAAATACGCGCCAGCTCCGTTGCCAGCTTTACACGCTGCGCCTCGCCGCCGGAGAGGGTGGTGCTGGATTGCCCCAGCTTCACATAGCCCAGACCCACTTCCACAAGGGTTTGGGCTTTTCTGCGGATCTTAGGCAGATTTTCAAAGAATTCCACAGCTTCCTCTGCAGTCATATCCAGCACTTGGGAGATGTTCTTGCCCTTGTAGAGGACCTCCAGAGTTTCCCGATTGTACCGGGCACCCTTGCAGACCTCGCAAGGGACATATACATCCGCCAAGAAATGCATTTCGATTTTTACAAGACCGTCACCGCAGCAGGCCTCACACCGACCGCCCTTTACATTGAAGGAGAAGCGACCGGGACCGTAGCCTCTGACCTTTGCGTCGTTGGTGGAGGCATAGAGATCCCGAATGTCATTAAACAGACCGGTATAGGTGGCAGGATTGGACCGTGGGGTTCTGCCGATGGGGCTTTGGTCAATGTCGATGACCTTGTCCAGATGCTCCATACCCTCCACACACCGGCAGGCACCGGGACGGGTACGGGCATGATTCAGTTTTGCCAGCAGATGCTTGTTCAGTACCTCGGAAACGAGGCTGGATTTTCCGGAACCGGAAACACCGGTGACGCAGGTCAGGGTACCCAGCGGAATCTCCACATCCACATTTTTCAGGTTGTTTTCTGCGGCTCCGCGGACGATCAGCTTGTGTCCGTTGCCGGGGCGACGGGTTGTGGGAACGGGGATTTTTTTCGCACCGGAAAGATACTGACCGGTGATGGACTCCGGGGTGTTGATAATATCATCCAGAGAGCCGGTGGCCACAATTTCGCCGCCGTGGCTGCCGGCACCGGGACCCACATCTACAATGAAATCCGCAGCTTTCATAGTGTCCTCGTCATGTTCCACCACGATCAGGGTGTTTCCGATGTCCCGCAGATGCTTCAAGGTCGCCAAAAGCTTGTCATTGTCACGCTGATGCAGACCGATGGAGGGTTCGTCCAGAATATACAGAACGCCCATCAGGGAAGATCCGATCTGAGTTGCCAGACGGATTCGCTGGCTCTCACCGCCGGACAGCGTGCCGGAAGAACGGGAGAGGGTGAGATAACCGAGTCCCACATCCCGTAAAAAGCGCAAGCGGGAAATGATCTCACGGACGATCTGCTCTGCAACAATGGCCATATTGCCATCCAGATGGAGATTCTCCATAAAGTGCAGCTCTTTTTCAATGCTCAGCTCACAGAACTGCATAATGCCCAGACCTCCGACAGTCACCGCACGGGCAAGGTCGGAAAGCCGTTCCCCGTTACAATGGGGACAGGGGGCTGAGGACATACACTCCTCCAGCTCCTTCCGGGCGGCATCAGATTGGGTCTCCCGGAATCGGCGGGCAATGTTGTTCATAATGCCCTCAAAGGGCTGCTCCAGCACGCCCATACCGTTGCCCCGGTTGTAGGTCATCCGCAGTTTTTCCTCACCGGTGCCGTAGAGCACCACATCCAGAGCATGTTTTGGTAGCTCAGAAACAGGGACATTCAAAGAAAAATGGTATTTCTGCGCCAGAGCCTCAAAATACATCCGGAAAATGCTGTCGGTTCGGGCATTCTGCCAGCCGGAGACCTGAATGGCACCGTCCAGCAGGGTTTTACTCTTGTCCGGAATCACCAGATCCGGATCCGCCACCAGTTGGAAGCCAAGACCGGTACAATGAGGGCAGGCACCGGCAGGATTGTTAAAGGAAAACATCCGGGGTTCCAGCTCTGTCATACTGATGCCGCAATCCTCGCAGGCATAGTTTTGTGAAAAGCTCAGCTCTGCCTTGGTGTCCGTCAACTGGATGATCACCAAGCCGTCGGAATGGGCGCAGGCAGTTTCGATGGAATCTGTTAAACGGCGGCGCAGACCTTCCTTCAAAACAAGGCGGTCCACCACCAGCTCAATGGTATGCTTTTTGTTCTTTTCGCAGGGGATTTCTTCTGTCAGATCATATAAGATGCCGTCCACCCGTACCCGGGAGAAACCGCTCTTCCGTGCGTCCTCGAATACTTTTTGATGCTCGCCCTTTTTGCCGCGGATGACGGGGGAGAGGACGATAAAGCGAGTGCCGATCCCCAATGCTTCCACCCGGTCCACAATTTGATCGATGGTCTGCCGGGAGATCTCTTTTCCGCACTTGGGGCAGTGGGGGATGCCCACCCGGGCCCACAAAAGACGCAGATAGTCATAAATCTCCGTCACCGTACCCACAGTGGAACGGGGATTCCGGGAGGTTGTTTTCTGGTCAATGGAAATGGCAGGGGAGAGACCGTCGATGCTGTCCACATCAGGCTTGTCCATCTGCCCCAAAAATTGCCGGGCGTAGCTGCTCAGGCTCTCCACATACCGCCGCTGCCCCTCTGCATAGATGGTGTCAAAGGCCAGAGAGGACTTGCCGGAGCCGGAAAGACCGGTAAACACGATCAGTTTGTCCCGGGGAATGGTCAAGCTGACATTTTTTAAGTTGTTTTCCCGGGCACCCTGAATAATGATTTTGTCGTTCATAACCTGCTCCTTTGCAATTTTGTACCCAATATTATACCACATTCTCACAGCGTCTACAAGTATAACTTTTGCAAAAAAATCGGGCTGCCACAGTTTTGTGACAGCCCGGGTTCTCAGGTTATTTTTTGGTAGAGATAATAGGTGTAGCTGTAGTTCTTGTCAAAGGGGTGCGTGAACTGATCCACCAGCTCATAGTGGCTCATATCCAGATAGTATTGCTCCAGCGTGTAATACCGTGTGACGATGAAATCCGTTTCTCCGTTTTGGATACAGGCATTTTGCTCATCCCACATTTCCTGCGTGTCGATGTTCAGGTAGCAGAAATACCTGCAGGCAGGTGTGGCACCGGATGCGTAATAAAAGCCCCCATCCAAGAATCCGTAGTTCAGCAGGGTTGGATCGTCCACCGTTTGAATGATCTTTGCAAAACGATACTGGACGGTGTCCTCCTTACTGTAGGCCATCAGGTAGATGTTCTGATTGAACTGGAGGGTATTGTTGACCATCAGGGACACCAGCAGAATCAAGGAGGTGATCACCACAGGCAGCTGGTTTGTGAACCATTTTCTCCAAAGAGTGTGCACAACGGTATGCTGCAGCAGCGTTGCCCACACGATCAGACCAAAGACACAGAAGGCGGCAAAGATCAAAGAATAATAGTCATAACCAATGCCACCCCAGAAGGTGGTAACGGTCAGCCCGGCAAAGCACAACGCTGCCATCAATGCGGCCTTCCAGTGCTCGGGATCTTTACGCAGAAGGAACAGGATTCCGGACCAAATGAGCCAACCGTAATTCAGATTATACTGCACCGCCCCAATCAGACAATTCCAGATGACCTCGATTCGGGGCTCTGTGAATTCCTGCCCGTAGAGAAAGATGTTGTTGTAAAAATACACGGTAAACAAATCGCCGATGGCACCGTGGATACCGAAGTACAGAAATACCGGCACCGATACAACCGCCACACCCAGCAGGAACTGTCCGATGGTCAGCAGCAGTTTCTTTCGCAGAGCAGGGTCTGTCAGATACCAAATGAGAACAAACAGAGCCAAGCCAATATAAAAGCCCAATGCGGTATACTTGACCCACAGCAGGATACCGGCAAAAATGCCGTTTGCAAAGGCCTGCGTAAAAGTCAGGCTCCGCTTTTCCTTGATCGCCCGCAGAACGCTGTACATGCCGTATACCAGCATAAAAAGTCCGTGCTGTTCCACACTGCCGCCGTGGGTAAAGGACCAGGAGGTGACCACGGCGGCCCCCAGAACGGGCAGCAGGAAATAGATGGCCCGTGTTTTGCCCAGATACAGCTGTGCCAGCAGTCCGGAGAAGAACAAAAACAGAGCGTAGGTCACAACCTCAAGGAGAAAAACCAGTACAAAGCTATCCCGGGACAAGAGGGCGAACAAGGCGTAGACGAAGTACAGAATCGGGCCCTTCTGTTCATAAAGATCCCGATAGGGAACCAGACCGTCCACAATTCCCCTGCCCATAGTGAAAAAGCAGTGTACATCCACCCAGTCGTTTAATGGGTACAACGGCGAGCTTTTAGAGCCAAGGCCGATAAACAGCACCGAGAGGAGCATAGAAAACAGTAATAAATTTCGATTTCTTTTCAATCAGAGTGCCTCCCAATCCTGCGTGCGTTCGCTGATGATATATCTGGGGCGGCCCTTGACCTCCAGATAAATTTTTCCGATATATTCACCCAAAACGCCGATGCCGACCAGCTGTACGCCGCCCAGCAGGCAAATAATGGAGGTCATACTGGCCCAACCGGGCACGGATGCACCGCACAGTGCCACCACCACAGACCAGATCACCCCGATAAAACTCAGTGCCGCAATACAGACACCCAGGCCGGTGATCAGATGCAGGGGCTTAATACTAAGGCTGGTGATTCCGTCAACGGCCAGAGCCAGCATTTTCCGTAAGGGATAATGGCTCTTGCCGGCAATGCGTTCTTTGCGTTCATAAAATACGCTGGTGCTTTTAAAGCCCACCAGCGGGAACATGCCCCGCAGAAACAGATTAACTTCCTTAAAGTTTGAAAATTCCTGCAGCACACGGCTGGACACAAGACGGTAATCTGCGTGGTCATACACCGTTTCCACGCCCATTGCCTTTAAGAGCTTGTAATAGCCCCGGGCGGTGGTGCGTTTGAAGAAGGTGTCGGTATCTCTGCTGCTGCGCACACCGTAGACAATTTCGCAGCCATCGTGATAAGCATCCACCATAGCGTCCATAGCGTTGATGTCATCCTGACCGTCGCAGTCGATGGAGATGGTAATGTCGCAGTGATCCTTAGCATCCATCAGACCGGCCAGCACCGCATTCTGATGTCCCCGGTTTCGGCTTTGTCGGATCCCCTTGAAATGGGGATCTTTAGCGGCCAGATCGCAGATGATCTGCCAAGTGCTGTCCTTGGAACCGTCGTCCACAAAAAGCACACGGCTTTCCTGACTGATTTTCCATTCCTTTTCCAGATCACGCAGCTTGTTCAAGAATAATTCCGAGGTGATGGGCAGTACAGCTTCCTCATTATAGCAGGGCACGATGATGTATAAAACCGGCAGCATGGCGTCCGCTCCTTTGCGCATTTTTCTTTAGTATAACACAGAAACCGAAAAAAAGAAAGAAAAATAAAAAGCTCGCCAAATGGCGAGCTTTTTGGTCAGATGCGATGAAAATTGTAAACACACTTGCTGCAAACGAACTTGCCCTTGTACTGTACAAGTCCTTGTGTAGAGGAACAGAACACACAGCTGTGTTCAAATTTGCGGAGAACGACATGATCGTTTTCAATGTAGATTTCCATTTCGTCGTGTTCAGAGATATCCAAAGTTCTTCTTAACTCAATGGGAAGTACGATCCTGCCCAGTTCGTCCACCTTGCGAATGATGCCGGTAGATTTCATAATTCACTTGCCCTTTCTGTAGCATTTAACTCCTCGCAAAAAAGGAGTTTTCCGAATAAATTGGTTGAATTATAGCACCATATTCCCCCTATGTCAACAAAAAGTTCACAATTTGTTAAAAATTGGAAATTGGTGCCTGTAATATTTGCAATTTGACTACATAGATTGTCCCGAGGGGGGATGGAAATGCTGATGAGTTGGATATGGACGGGGTTGGTAGGGGTTTCCATTCTCTGTGCAGCGGTGCTGGGAAAGGGGCATGACTTGGCATCGGCGATCGTAGAAGGAGCTCAGAATGGGGTGAGCGTTGCGGTATCCATTGCCGGTGCCATATGCCTTTGGACGGGCGTGGGAAAGCTGATGGAGCGTGCCGGTTTGACGAGACTGCTGTCCCGCTTGCTTTCCCCGGTTCTTCTTCGCCTGTTTCCCTCAGCCGGAGGGGATGCATCTGCGCGTCACTACTTAACCGCCAATATCTGCGCCAATCTGTTGGGTTTGGGCAATGCCGCCACGCCGATGGGCATTCAGGCTGCCAAAAGATTGGCTGATCCCAAACGCCCGGGAATTGCCACCGACGAGCTGTGCCGATTGGTGGTGCTGAATACTGCGTCCATTCAGCTGATTCCTGCCAATGTGGCGGCTGTGCGTGCCGGGCTGGGTGCCGCGGCACCCTTTGACATTCTTCCCGCAGTGTGGGTCACAAGCCTGAGCTCTGCCGTTTTGGGTGTGCTGGCAGCCTTTATAATGGGGGCAATGCGAAAAGATGGTTGACTATATCGTTCCCGTTTTGCTGTTTCTGACGGCCGTTCTTGCTCTGCGCAAAAAGGAAAATGCCTATGATCTGTTGCTGGATGGTGCAGGGGAGGGGTTGACGCTCCTCATCTCCATCCTGCCGCCTCTGATCGTCCTGCTGACCGCTGTTTCTATGCTTCGGGCCTCCGGTGGGGCGGAGCTGATCAGCGGCCTCTTGGCACCGGTTTTTTCTTTCGTGGGAATCCCACCGGAAACAGCTCTGTTGGTTCTCGTCCGCCCATTGAGCGGCAGTGCAGCTTTGGCGGTGGGAGCGGAATTGATGGCCGAGTACGGTCCGGATTCCCTCATCGGTCGCACGGTGGCGGTGATGCTCGGTTCTACAGAAACTACCTTTTATGCCATCAGTGTCTATTTTGGTGCTGCCGGGATCAAAAAGACAAGGTACACCATCCCTGCGGCACTGTTTGCGGATTTTGTGGGCTTTTTTATGGCATCGCTGACCGCACGGCTATTTTGGACATAAAAAATCTGCCGTCATCGACGGCAGATTTTGTTTATGGATCGTTGACCAGCCGGGTCTTGCCAAGCTTAACCTTCTTGTAATAGATGAACATAATGAGACTGCACAAAAGCCAGCCGGCAGGGTAGGACATAGAGATAGGCAGGATCTCGTTACAGATGTAGTTTGCCATTACAAACAGATAGGCCTGACGGAAGAATACGAAAGAACACAGCGTGATAATCATAGGAGCCTTGCTGTTGCCTGCACCCCGCAGTGCGCCCACAAAGATCTGGTTGACGCAGCAAAGCACATAGAACGGCGTCAGCCAATGGAGAAACAGCGTGGCATATTCTACGACCGCGGGATCGGCCTTGAAGAAATAGGAAATCTGGGGCGCGAATACGATCACCGGAATCATCAGAATACAGGTGGCCGCTGCAGCGACCAGCAAGGAGGCGTTGACGCCCTTACGGGCGCGCTCAGGCTGATTCTTGCCCAGATTCTGTCCCACAAAGGTGGTGGTTGCCAAAGCAACGGACTGCATGGGAAGGAACAGCAGCTGATCCACTTTGGTATAGGTAGTCCAGCCACCGGCGCAGGCTTCGCCGAATTGGATCACATAGCTTTGCACAAATACATTGGAAAAAGAGGTGATGGTCATCTGCAAGGCAGCGGGAATGCCTACTTTAAAAATCTTTTTCAGCATATCCCAATGGATGCGCAGCTTGCAGAAATGTACCTTGATACAGCTGGCAGAACGGATGAGGACGAACATCACCAAAACAGCAGAGATTCCCTGCGCCATAACCGTGGCAAGAGCGACGCCCTCAACGCCCATCCCAAATGCCAGAACGAACAGCAGGTCCAGACCGGTATTGAGCAGAGCACAAATCACAAGGAAGTAGAAGGGACGCTTGGAGTCACCCACCGCCCGGAGAATTCCGGCACCGATGTTATAGAGCATCAGTCCCAAAATACCGGAAAAATAGATGGTCAGGTAGGTAGTTGCCTCTTTGGTCATATCGGGGGTCATCTTCATCAGCTGTAAAACATAGGATGTCATCAACACGCCGATAGCGGTAAAGAGTACACCAAGCCCCAATGTCATTACCAGTGCGGTATGTACGGCATTTTGCACCTTGTCATGCTGACCGGCACCGTAATGCTGGCTGATAACCACACCGGCGCCGGAGGAAAGACCCAGAAAAAAGCCGATGAGCATATTGCATACCGGAGCAACCGTACCTACGGCGGAGTATGCTGCGCCGGGAACAAACTGGCCCAATACCCAAGTGTCCACCATATTGTAAAGCTGCTGAAACAGATTTCCCAGCAGCAGTGGGAAAGCAAAACTGATAATATGGCGCAGGATATTACCCTGAGTCATGTCCACATCCTGCCGCTTTTGGGCAGAAAGGCGAACGCCAGCCATAAAAACCCTTCTTTCTCTAAATAATCAGAACCAGCTGGTGATAAAGATCTCCAAACCGATAAAAATCAGGATCGCACCGCCCACAATGCCCGCCTTACCGGAGAGGCAGCTGCCGGCCTTTTTGCCGATATACAGACCAACCAAACAAATGGCAAGGGTGACGACGGCAATGATAGCGGAGGCAACCACAGCCATCAGCAGGTCATAGCTTGCGATGGTAAAGCCCACGGAAAGAGCGTCAATGGAGGTGGCAACACCCTGCAGCAGCAGCGCACCGAGGCCAAGCGCAGCGGGCACGACCGGGCAGGACTGGCTCTTAATGCCCTCATAGAGCATTTTGCCGCCAATGTAGCTCAGCAGCGCAAGCGCGATCCACGGAATCGCCACTTCAAAGGCCTGAAAATACTGAATAACCGTATGGATGCAAATCCAACCGATCAGGGGCATCAAGCCCTGAAATATGCCGAAAATACCGGAAATCCCCAACATTTTACCGAAGGACATCTTCGGTTCGCGGATTCCGTCAGCCATGGAAACGGAAAAGGCATCCATGGCAAGACCTGCGCCCAGCAGAATGCTGTTAAAGAAAAAAGTGAAATTCCAATCCATCGGATCCTCCCGAAGTAACAAGCAGATGGGGTAATCATAGCACAATTTGAAAGGGATTGTCAATCATCGCACATCTTTTATTTGCATTTTAGCATGAAGACATATATAATAAAAGCGAAAGGTGGGATGATAATGGAAAACATATTTCCTGAAATTAAAAAACGCTTTGGCTTTGGCTGTATGCGGATGAAGACGGTTGACGGCAAAATCGATTATGAAGAATTTTCCAAAATGATCGATGTTTTTCTGGAAAACGGCTTTAACTATTTTGATACGGCAAGAATTTACTTCGATGGTGGCAGTGAAATTGCCCTGCGGGAGTGCCTGACCTCCCGTTATCCCCGGGATGCTTATGTGCTGACGGACAAGCTGTCCTTTAAGTATTTTAACTGCCGCGAGGATGTGGAAAAATGTTTGGATGCCCAGCTGGCGGATTGCGGTGTGGACTATTTTGACTTTTACCTGATGCACGCCCAAAATGCGAAATACTACGAGCACTATAAAGCCTGCAATGCTTATGAAGAGGCGTTCCGCCTGAAGGAAGCCGGCAAAATCCGCCATGTGGGTATTTCTTTCCACGACACAGCGGATGTGCTGGATCGGATCCTGACGGAAAATCCCGGCATTGAGGTGGTGCAGCTCCAGTTCAACTATGTGGATTACGAGGATGAGCGTATTCAGAGTAAGCTGTGCTATGATGTGTGCGTCAAGCACGGTAAGCCCGTGCTGGTCATGGAGCCCGTCAAGGGCGGTCAGCTGGTGAATATGTCCAATCAAATGGGAGAGCTTATTGACAGATTGCAGGGCGGTTCCCGGGCCAGCTATGCCCTGCGTTTTGTGGCGGACCATCCCAATGTAATTATGATCCTGTCCGGTATGGGCAATATGGAAATGATGATGGATAACATCTCCACCATGAAGGAGCCTAAGCCCCTGACAGAGGAAGAACGAAATGCCCTAAAAAAAGCTGCTGCCGTTTACTGGGGTACAGAGCAGATTCCCTGCACCGGCTGCCGGTATTGTGTGGAGGGCTGTCCGCAGCAGATCCCGATTCCGGATATCTTTGCCGCTGTGAATGAAGCGAAGAACACCGGCATCCCGGCGAATCTGGAGAAATTGCCCGGCGGCAAGGTGGCCGATTGTGTACATTGCCGCAAGTGTGAAAAGACCTGCCCTCAGCACTTGCCCATTCGTCCACTGCTGCAGCGTGCGGCCAAGGAGAAGGTGTGAAGGGTGAAAATCGTAGTCAGTGCTTGCCTTTTGGGCGAAAATTGTAAATATAACGGTGGCAATAATTTCTCCCCGACGGTGGCGCAGTATGTTCAGGGCAGGGAAGTGATCCCGGTTTGCCCGGAGCGGCTTGCCGGCTTGGGAATTCCCAGAGAGCCCATTGAGATCGTCAATGGCAGGGTGCAGCATAAGGACGGTTCTTCTGTGGATGCACAGCTGCGCAGTGCTGTTGCCCAGATTTTGACGCAGTTGGAGGGGGAGGAGATCGAATGTGCCATTCTTAAATCCCGCAGCCCCACCTGCGGTGTTAAGCAGGTGTATGATGGCACTTTTTCCGGCACATTAGTGGACGCAATGGGGATTCTTGCTGCAGCATTAGCGGAAAAAGGCTATAAAGTGATCGATTCCGAAGATTGTATTTGCAAATAATGTAGGTTTATGATATGATGTCATTCCCATAAAGGAGTGAAAGCTATGGCAGTAACATTAGATAATAAATTAGTGGTCGGTATTTCCTCCAGAGCCCTTTTTGATCTGGAGTTTGAGAACCGGATTTACGAAGAGCAGGGTCTGCAGGCGTATCTTGCCTATCAGCGTGAGCATGAGCAGGATATCTTAAGACCCGGCACGGCATTTCCTCTGATTCGCGCCCTGCACAAGCTTAATGATGGCGAAGAGCAGCTGGTGGAGATCATCATTATGTCCAAGAATAGTGCCGATACCAGCCTGCGTATCTTCAATTCTATCCAGCACTACGGCTTGGATATCAGCCGTGCGGCATTGGTGGGCGGCAACAGAATCGCGCCCTATCTGAGCGCATTCCGCACCGGTCTGTTCCTCTCGGCCAATGAGGAGGATGTGCAGGAGGCCATCGATGCCGGTGTGGCAGCAGGTTTGATCTGCTCCCACAACGATCTGGAGATTTCTGCAGATGAGACCATCGATCAGATTCGCATTGCTTTTGACGGTGATGCGGTCATCTTCTCTGACGAATCAGAAAAAATCTTTAAGGCACAGGGTCTAGAGGCATTCGAAGAGCACGAACGGCTCAATGCCCGCAAGCCACTGCCGGAAGGTCCTTTTGCCAAGCTTCTGACAACCATTTCCCATGTCCAGAAGAAGTTCCCTACAGAAAATATGCCCATCCGCACCGCACTGGTTACCGCCCGGAACGCGCCCGCCCACGAGCGTGTGATCCGCACCCTGATGGCGTGGGGCGTGCGAATCGACGAGGCATTTTTCCTCGGTGGTGTGCAGAAGAGCGATTTTTTAAAAGCTTTCGGTGCCCATATCTTCTTTGACGATCAGGCGGTGCACACAGAGCCGGCTTCCAAGCTGGTGCCTGCTGCAAGAGTGCCCTATAAGAAATCCTGACAGCAAACTGAAAATACAACCGCCGCACCGAAATCACGGTGCGGCGGTAACTATTTGACAATTAAGAATTCGTTTAAGTGCTGTTTCCAAAATATGTTGTTTCTAGCGTATCAACATAATCGCTTCCAATTCCTCCGATGTGTTCGATAAACACTCCGTTTCTGTCGAAGATATTGCACTCACCGTAATATCTTGTGAGTTCCATCCCGTTCTTATAGGTACAACCATACAGAACGACCATATCACCATTCTCTTGATATAGAATCAGCGTTTTTCCAATCGGCTCATTCAAGACTTTGGAAAAGGTAAAAACAAGGCAGTCTTGTTCTGCTATATCCTTTATCACATCTTCAAAATGTACTTCCTCAAGAGATGCAATGAATGTTGCTTTACTGAAATCAAAAATTGGTGTTTTCTTGCTGCTCAGGTTGATTTGCTTTGGATTTGTGTTTTCGTAGTAATACAATTCGATTTTAACGGTATTCTCGAGTAGCTCATTTTCGTCAACACTGTTCACACTGGGGTCGCAACCAACAAATCCCAAAAGGAAAGTCAACAGAAGAACGATTATCAAGACTTTTTTCATACCATTACCTCCGTTGCCAAATTCAAGTTTTTTGAATAGATTATATCATAATCAGTCAATAAGAACAAAAAGAAATGACCCTTGACCGCACGTCCTTCCGACTACAGCAGCCAAGGGTCATTTCTGTTCACTCTTATTATCTAACATCATTGGTTAACCTCTCTTTCTGCGGATTAGATGTCACCTTCAATTTTTTCGAAATACCTTCCAAACAACTACCATTTCAAATTTCCCTAAGCGTGAATCACTTGTGTGTTGGAATATTTCCCTTAATAGGGAAGGTGCATCTTTTCGGCGTCTGTCGAATCTTACCTGATTGGAATCAAAAAGCAGCTCTTACAAATTCTTAAGATTGATTGTTAAGATTGGTGATTGGATTGTTATATGTCCTTATTCAGTTTGTTGCTTTTACTTGATTCCTCAACTTCGTTTGATTACTTCGATTTACTCTGCGTTCGCAATGTCTTCTGCATAAACAAACTGCTTGAATGCCTCTCAGTAGATCCGCTGCCGAATGGGTTTAATTACCTGTACATTGGTATCACCCTTTCTGACTATAAAGTACCACACCGGAAATGTTTTTTCAAGACGGAATGATGCATAAAAAAACAAGCAGATAGTTGTATAATATACAGAAAAAGTAGAAATGGATAAAAATAAGATTGACAATTGCAGCGTTACTTTGATATAATTAAACTGTTGGGGCCTTGCAAGAATGCGTTTGCATGGCCGCTTTTTATGCATTTGTCGGGAAGGGGATAAACAAATATGGAACTGTTGTCCGGTGCTTTGTCTGTGGCAGCTACCACACTTGGTTTGATTGAGCCTTTTTTCAAGAAAATGAAAACCGTTCTGCTATTTAAGTTTCTTGTTAATGGCTTGGTATGCGTGAATTATCTCCTTGCCGGGGACGGTTACAGCGGTGCACTGATTTGTGCAGTAGCGATCCTATGCCTCTTTATCAATTATGGTTATACTTCCCGGGACAAGGAAATCCCGCTCTGGGTGGTTATTGTCCATTCTGTGATCTTCTTGGGTGCCAATTTGCTTACCTTTGCCCATTGGTATGATGTGTTTACATTGATTGCATCCCTTCTTTTTGTGTTGTGCATTGCGCAAAAGACCACAAAATTTTACCGTCTGCTGTATATTGGAAACTGTCTGATTTGGATACCCTATGATATTCTGGCTGCCGCTTGGGGGAATCTTTTCACCCATACAGTGCTGAGCATTGCGATTTTGGTATCTATTATCCTCAACGACAGAAAAAAGGCAAAGGAAGAAGTCTGATCCGGAAACAGGTACCTTCGGGTACCTGTTTTTTAGGCAAAAGAGGAAAAAACTATTGACAAAAAACCTCGTGGCAGTTATAATACACTAGCACTTGCGAGAGTGTTGGAATGGTAGACAAGCACGTTTGAGGTGCGTGTGGTTTCGCCGTGTGGGTTCGAGTCCCATCTCTCGCACCAAAAAGAACACCACCCTTTTGGGTGGTGTTCTTTTGTATAAAGAAAACCACGCGATAGTCGCGTGGTTCAATAAAGCCTATGGCGGTGAGTAAAAATCCCTGTTAAGATTATAGGTGCGGTCCGTCAACTGCACAAACAATCAAACCAGGGAGGCACTCATATGAGTATGAATGACATCAATAGTTTATCACACACAAAATGGAATTGCAAATACCATATCGTATTG
>SVLL01000038.1 GCA_015067935.1 Oscillospiraceae bacterium
ATTATATTAAAATCAGTAATTTTCACCATTCTATTGAAGATGAAAAAAGTGGAAATCCATATAACTGTTCATTTGATATTATAGTCAAATCAGGTGTATTTACTGGCATTGCAGATGGATGTGAATACGATTATAAGGAATTACAGAAGTTCATTGTAGCATTGGAAAATTTAATCTCATTCAAGAGAAAAGATGTAGCTTTTTGCGAGATTGGTTACGGAAACACAATCGAATTTAAATGTGACAGAGCAGGACATATCGAAGTATCAGGTGAAATACAAGGCGATGCAGGTAGTCATGTTCTGAAATTTGAATTTATGACAGACCAGACAGTTTTCCCCCCATTTATAAATGAACTAAAAGGTCTATAAATTCCAATATGTCGAACAGATAAACGCAGCCGCCGACCTGATGGTCGGCGGCTGTTTTTGTTATTTACAAACTGTGAACTCTGAAGCACGGGAAATGCCACGCTTTCCCACAACATATTACCAGCCCATAATCTCCCGGATTTTCTCCTCCAGTACGACCGCAGCTTTCTTGTGTGTCACAACTGTGGGGTGACCGTCTGCGCCGAGTGTGCCGTCCTGATAGGCTGACGGCAGCGTCAGTAAATGGACATTTTCCACTGCTGCCCGGGTAATGGCTTCTTCAATCAACGGCTTTACCACACTGCCCTCTCCCATCATATTCGTACAGCAGAGGATCGTTGTTCCTGCATACTTTTCCGCAATATCCTTAAGGAATTGCGCATACGCTTCCACAAAAGCTTCTTCCCGAGCCTTCGCATCTGCTTCGTTGATTGCCTGATTGATGTAGGGCATATCATTGGCACCGCCATTGATGACTACCACCTGCGGAATCCGTTCAGGCACATAAGGCGAAGCGTTGGAAAAAGTGGTATAATTCAACAGATGCGGAATCTTGATATCCCCGTTCCACATATTCAAATTTATCGCCTTGCCGCTGGCAGCCACCACAGAAGCCTCTGCGTTCAGCTTTTGCGCCGCAAGGAAGGCATAGGTTGTCAGGCCGTCTTGGTCCTTGGTATAGAAGCTGCTGCCGAATCCCCGGTTGCCGTAGCCGGCAGTAATGGAATCGCCAAAGAACTCGATCAGACGCTCACTGTGTTCCTTGTTTTCCACAAAATAGCCATTGGTGTACACGCCGGTGATCTTGACCCGGCTCCGTTGACCTTCGCTGCGCTTATAAACGCGGACGGTGTGATAACCTTCATCCGTCTCCACAGAAATGATGCCGTCCTTCGGACAGGCATAGTAGGAGGCTTCCTCGTAGCTCTCATCATCCACCACAACAGTAATATACGGCGTAAAGTTCTCGGGATAGCTCTCCTCCAATACATAGGTCAGATTCAGCTTTGTGCCCACAAACTTAACGGAAAAACCGGTGGCTGTGTATTCCAGCCACAAGCCGTCGGCTTCTTTGTCCATTCTGCCATAGGTGTGAACGAACATCCCGTCTGTAACGGAAATTCTGTCCTGCGTTTTCAGGTTCGGGTCAACATGTAAATTGTCACCTGCCGGTGCTGTCGTTCCCACAGTAGGTGTATCCACTTGGTTTTGTCCTCCTCCCATATCACAACCTGCACACAGCAGGCAAAAAAGCACACTCAATACAGCACACAGCAATCGTTTGTGCCAATGCATTTTTTTCCTCATTTCCGATTCAGCTCCTTTAGGTAAAATCCTCCCAGCGCCACTGGTCGTACCATCTGATTGTGGGAACGCCATCCTCAAATTGGATGGGAAGCCACACATAATCAGCGATGGAGGTATCCTTTCTTGTTAATTTCCCACAATCGCAGGGGATTTGGGGTTTTGTAGGATCGAACATTCCCTCAAAAACCTTCTGCATATCCGGCATATCCTCCGGCAGATCCACCAGCCAGCGGTCCGCCATTGCGATGAACAGACCTTCCTTCTGAGGATGCTTGAAAATACAGCTGATCTGGCTGTCAAAGGAGGTGTTTTTCGTTTCTCCGATGTGGGGATTACCGATCACCTGCCAATCTCCCATAAAGGAGTCGGCCACTGCCGATTCGCTGGGATTGGGGAATTTGGATGTAGTGCCGGAAGTGATCATATATATCTTGCCCTTGTAGAAGAAGGTCGCCGGGGCTTCCCGTGTAAAGGGAGGCTTTTTATTGCAGAAATAGCACTTGTAGTTTTCCTCCTCCACGCCCATATAATCCTCCGTCAACGGAGTGATTACAAGCTCGGAATGGGGCCGCTCATAGATCAGATATGCCCGGTCTGCATCCTTAACCAGCTCATAGTCGCCAAACTCAAAGCCATTGGGCTGGTAATCGGTCTTCACAACCCGGAATGGTCCCGTCAATTTCTCGCTCACAGCGATGGCTGCAAATCCCTGACTGCTTGCGGACATAATTTTCAGCCACATCACATACAGACCGGTTTTTTCATTATACAGAATATGGGGTCTGTCCATTTTGGCATTGAAATAGATGGGACTGGTTTTGTCCTCCAGCTCCGGCTTCAGAATGATGCCCTCATCCTTCCAGTTATACAGATCCTGAGAGGAATAAAGCCTTACGCCCCAATGCCAGACCTCATTTTCGGTGTTGGATTTCTCCTTGTTCTCCCCATACCAATAGAAGGTTCCGTTTTCTATGAGCATATAACCTGCATGGGCCTGAATGCGATTGCCGTTGGTGTCCAGCCACGGTTTACCGGGATAAAATGCGCTGTACTTCATGCCATATCTCCTTTATAAAAGACTTTCGGGATTTCGAGAAGCCCTTGTGGGTTCAATTGATATTCTTCTGTAAATTTATCTCCGTCGGTTCGGAAAGAACCGCTCCAATAGTTTCCGTGATTTTTAGGTATCTCGTGCAGAGGTCCCAGCAGGTTTCGGCGCAGAAGGGAAACGGTCAGAGGCAACACATTTTCCCGCACCGTTACATCCTCCAGACGCCACGGTGCGAAGCCCTCCGTTTTCTTTTCCACAGATACGCAGGTCCCGCCGAATTTCCCCATTTGAATGTCGTAACAACCGTTTTTCAAGGGGATATAATAGGTGATCTCTCCGGTATAGAAGGGCAATCCGAAGGAAGAAATGTCGCCCACGGGCATTGTATCCGGCAGGGCGGTCAATGTGCCGGGGTGTCCGGCACGGACGCCGAAATCGCCGGCAAGATACACTGCTTCCGGGTTGGATGCCTTTGTAAAATCAAAGGTCACCTCGATTTCGTTTTCTCCCTCCCGGAGCCAGGCAGCGGGGATATCCCATCTGGAAAAGCAGACATCCTGGATGTAGGGCTTTTTCCGGGATTTTTTCATTGCGTGACCGTTGAGCATCCAGCAGGCATTTGGAAGGTCCTCCGCCATACAATAAATGCTCCCGGGAATTGCTTCTGTCAGGAAAGAAAAGCGCATCGTGACCCGGCATTGCTTTTTGTGCCAGATTTTCCCGTGATGCTTTTCCTCAAACCACGGTTGGAAATTGTTTGCGCTTCGCTCCGGGAAGCCATGCTCCCGGCGCAGGGTGCCGTCGATCTTCAAAATCTCATCGTAGCCTCTGGCAACACCGTCCACTTCCCAATGAGCATAATCCAAAACCAGCACATTCGGCTCACTGAGGGTATATCCCATTGGCTCTGCCGACAATGCCACGGGAACGCCCGCCGGGGAGACTTTTGCTCTTGGGAAATGTTTGCCCTTTTCCTTTGGAGAAAGGCGCAAAAGCCATTCCTGGCCCTTGACAAAGGTCTTTCGGAAGTGGGTATGCTCCCCATCAAAGATACCCTCCGCCAAACGGGTTTGTCCTGTCCGAAGACAGATTTCCGTTGCGCATTTGTTGCCGGCAACAGAGATTTCAGCAAGGCATTCTTCCTCCGTGTCAAAGCAGATCAGGAACAGGTAATCCCCGTCCTCCCCACTCTTTCGTTTGGACAGAAATCTGCCCTTGCTTTTGATTGAAAAGGCTTGTGCGGCAAGGCTCTGCATTTTTTCTGCGATCTGCTCCGCAGAACCGATTTCTGCCGCCAACTTGATTTGTCTTTTATGTCCGTCCACATACTCAGGCAGACGATCCACACAGCAGATCCTGCCCCCCGCCCCGGAAAACTGCTCCAGCAGTTTAAGGGTCGAACCGCGCAGATGCAGGCTGTTGGGAAGAATGACGCTCCGGTAAGACATCTGCCCCACCCGGAACACGCCATCCTCCACCCGACCCAGCCGGGAGAGAATATCTTCCTCACCGATGTCAAAATCCACACCGGCAAACAGCAGCTTTTCCAGCAGTGCAGACCAGCCCTTTTCCAGCTGTTTGAACGCCTCCTCGGAGGCATATTGTCCGGCACGCACCAGACCCCACGCAGACTCAATAGGGCTGATTACCAGCGTATCGGTGCGCCACTTTGCCTGACCGAAGGTCATATTCAGCCGTGCAAAGTAATCCTCAACATACCGGTATTTCGTGTGCCACCCGGCCTGAAAGAAGATGCTGGAGGGGCAATCCCGTTTTGCTTCACCGCCCATAGTATACCAGGACAGATGGGGGCACCGCAGATTGATGCCCAGAATGGCCTGCCAATCCCCGGAGCGTTTGAAGTAATCAAAGGTGGTTTTCCATCCGGTACAGGCGTACATTTCCGAAAGGATCTGATTTTTGCCCGTCTGTTTGGCAACGGACACCGCCTGCAGGGGTGCTGCGAAGAAATAGTTGTCATCCCGAATATTGTCGATTCCGGGGTGATCCATATATTCATAGCTGCGCATCACGCTTCCCTGCCAGCTGATTTGGCCAAACAGTGTGTTTTCTTCCCACACATGGCCCGTCAGCAGCAGATTGTTTTCCCGGCACCAGGTGCTGACCGGCTCCAGAAAGTTCTTCAGAAACATCTGCTGCAGAATCTCCAGATACCGATAGACCGTCACATTGAAACCACTATCTTCCGGAAGGAAAAATAATTCAGGAAGCCGGGATTCCAAATCCTCCCCGAAATATTCTCTATAGACCGTAAATAAATCGTATGTCCACGGCAGCATTGCGCTGCCGTTTTTGTTGGGCAGATTGAAGCCGTTGAACACACCGCCCCGGTACGGCTCATCGGTAAAAATGCCGGTAAACTCCTTGCCGAAACGCTGACCGAAGGACTTTTTATAGACTTCGTGTGTTAATTCCAGAAACCGGTCCGTTGCCCGGCGGTTCAGGGTGTCGGGATAGGTGTTTCCGTTGTAGAATTCCGACGGGAGTGCATATTCCACACAGATGAAAACCTTGACAAACCCCTCCGGTACCGGATCCTCCGGTGACCAGCGCAGGTACTGCGCCATGCGCTGCCCCAGATATGTCTGATGACGGTCCGGAGTGCCCACCAGACGGCAGGCAAAGCAGGCGATGATCTCCTGCTCCGCCGGTGCCGACGGTCCGATATACATGGATAGATATTTCTGCCGGAACTGCTTTTCTTCCGTTACCATTCCGCCGCAGGAGCCGCTGGGCCATCTGTCTTCATCGTACAGATACGCCTGCATATCCAGCTCCCGGAACCGAACAGCGGTTTCCTCCAGCACCTCCAGCCACGGCTGAGACATATACTGTGTCTGCAGGCCGCAGCGGGAGTGGAGAACCGCACCGCCAAAGCCCATGCGCTTCAAAATAACGGCTTGCCGCTTCATTTCGGGCACACGAAGCTCGCCATTCAAACTCCAGAAGGGAATGGCGCGGTATTTCATTTCCGGATTCTTTAACGACATATCGTTACTCCAATACTTCGATGGTTACTTCCTTGAAAATTGTCACATTGTTACCGCAGACCAAGCTCAGATAGCCTCTGGTCGCACCGGACCGGTTGGGAGCCTTGGCAATGCTCCAGTTGCCGAGTTCGGTTTTTCCGTTATAGAGTGTCAGCACACCGTCCGCACACTGCAAGGTGAAGGTGATATAGCCATCCTCGTCTGCTGTGAAAGCATTTCCGGTTCTGCCGATGACACTTCCGTCGAAGACAATGACCTCCGCCTTTCCGTTGGCAGCAGGGGCAGAAGCGTAAACCAGGATGCCGGATTTTTCGTGGTGATCGGTGGGATTGCTCTTGTTGATGAGCAGTCCTCCCCAACCGCTGCCCCGATTCACCACTTTCATGGTGACGGTCACCCGGTAATTGGTGTATTTGCCGTTTGTCTGCACCGCGCCGGAATACCAGGAGCCTGCACCGTCGATCTGCAAGCCGCCGATGTAGTTATCGTCGTTATCCACCAGCAGCTCTGTATTGCCGCTGTAACGGTTCCAATCTGCCAGATCGTCTTCCCCGTCAAAGTCGTAGCTCACATCCTCGGAAGCCTCCTCGGTGGAAACCTCCGGCTCCTTGATAATAGGCTTTTTCACGGCTCTTTGGGTAAAAGCGGGCAGGGCAGTATAGTCCTCACCGGGCTTCAGGCCATAGAGCTGATAGCCGCGGTAATTCACCGTTGCCTGCTGGGCGTAGAAGCCGATGGAGCCGCCCACGGAGTAGCCCACATCATAGGTAAGCACGGGTTCGGTAGACCAAACTTGGTTTTCGGTGTAGGGATCCACATAGATCCGGATGGTCCCGTTCTGCACGGCCACGATCAGATAGAAACTGCCGTAATGCAGACCGTCTACCTTTGCGCTGGCAACCTTTTCGCTTCCGTGATACAGGTGGATGCTGTTGGACAGCTCCGTATCCGATACCACCTGGTCATCGTTGTTGATGCAGATGAACCAGCCTTCCTCATCAGGCATTGCGCCTACCCGGGAGCCAAGAATGATACCTGCGAAGCCATCGGCATAAATATTGTTGAGCGACAGCTGCATATTCGCGCCAAAGATGAAATCACCCAGAGGAGCAGACATCACAGAGGCATAGGCATAGGTGGATGCGGTTGCATCCATAACGATCCGTCCCTCATTGAAATCTGCCACACCCTTCAGCGCAGCAACATTCTGCGCCATATTGGTCACATTGGGGTTGAGCATGGACCACCGGGTATTGGCCCGGAACAGATGGTAGCCCTCAGTGTAGTTTTTCAGACGGACCGCAGTGAGAACCTTGGGGGTCTCCCCTGTGTACACTGCCAGCAGACCGTCGGTTGCACATTGGAACACAAATCGCTCCTCGCCGGCAAAATCATCCACAACGCCGGATGCCAATGTCGCGCCGTTCTGGCTGATTTCGTAACGCCCGTCGGCGTAAAGGCGGAAGACGGCTGCGTTGCCGCTGACTTCTGCGGATTTTTTGGAACCGAAGACATATTCCACATAATCTGCGGCCGCTGCATTGGTATTATCAAAGCGCAGAGTCACATCGGTCTTGAAGAACTTATACTTACCGGTCAGGTACATCATGGAATTGCTGCTGACAGCCTGCCAGCCGTTTTCCACATATTCCCAATCTCCGCTTCCTACACGGTACTGGGCATAGTCATCATAATCGCCGTAGACCTTCTCCAGATAAATCTGGCCATAAGTGCCGCCGGCAAACTCGCCCCGGTAATTTTCTGCGTTGGCGTTGCCAAAAGCAAACCAGTCAAAGGAAGCCTTTGCACTGCCCACCGCATTGACACCGCAGACGATGTCGGAATAGTTGGCAACCAGCTCACCTGCAGGGATCTGAGCAAAGACCAAATCGGTATCCGCTACTCTGGCGTAGAAGAAGTTGCCCACCTTTTCCAGCTGAAGCACCACAGGTACATCGGTATTCCAGTCAATGGTGCCATAGACAACCAGCTGACCGTTGGTGACGATACCTGCATAGATGCACTGCTTGCCGTCGATCATCGCCTTGCCTGCGGAAATATAGGAGGTCAGATTCTCCTTGCCAATGAGGATGCCGGCAAAATCGCCGTTTGCCTTGGGGGTATAAGACATCAGGGTTCTGACAGAGAAATCCTTGTACAGACCGCGGCTCAGCAGCTGGGTATTATCCAGAACGGCAAAGCCATCGGAAAATACTGCCGCGTCATTTTCATAGAACACAGAGCCGTAGCCTGCAGAGAAATCCGCATAAGCACAGTTGGCACTGTTGTTATTCAGCACCGGCTGCAGGACGCTGCCGTTGCCATTGGCAGCATAGCCGCCGATGATCTGATAGGAGAAGTCGGGGATCGTAACGGCAGAAGCCTCCACGATCTTGCCGTCCACATACAGAACGCATCGGTTCGCATCCTCCCGGGCCACTGCCAGCTTACTCCCGGCAGCACTCTTGCAAACCAGCGCAGCATTCTGGCCGGAGGAAAGTCTTGCCCACACTTCAACGGAATCGCCATTGACCACTGCCGCATAGTAGGCAGCATCCGCCTTTTCAGAGGAGCGGAGCATCAGAATTGCATTGCCCTCTACAGAGCCTTCTACATAGCCGTTGGAGAAAATGCTCTGACCTGCCAGCAAGAGACTGTCCTTGCTTCCGTTAAACACACTGGAACCGGAGAGGATCAGTCCGTCCGCTGTCTGCTCCATTGTGGCAGCACCGGCTCCGATGGAGAACTTTTCGTACTGACCCACATAGCTGCCGGCATCGCCCTTGACCAATGCACAGCCACCTGTCTGCACATCCACGGTAACACAGCCGTCCTTGACGGTATACTTCCGTCCGGTGAGCCAATCGGTCAGCACAGTGCCGTCGGGAATTGCCAGCTTGTTGACTTCCAGCTGCACGCCGGTAAGCACTTCGGTGTTCTGATTCAAAACCACAGCCACAGCACCGTCGGTATTGACCCGGCCAAAGGCGTAGTAGTTTTCGCTTTCATTTACCTCCAGTTCCACAAACGCGCCGGTGGTAAATACATTTTCGTAGGTTTTACGCAGCTGAATCAACGCCTTGTAGTAATTAAGCAGCTCGTAGTCCCACTGGCTGTCGTTCCAGTTGAAGGAGCCAAAGGAGTTGGGAGCAGCCTGACCGGAAAGCCATGCGTAAGCATTGCTGTCCATACCGATCTCGTCGCCGAAATAGATAACCGGCGCACCAACAAAGGTCATATTCAGCAGTGTTGCCGCCTTGATGGACTCCTTGTTCATAGCAATGTCCCCAATACGCCAAACATCGTGGCTGCTGAGGAAATTGTAGCTGGAGTTGGCCTCATCTCTGGGGAGATTGACCATAGTGGTGTAGATCACATCGGCAAAGGCACCGATGGTGGAATTGCCTGCCGCCCATTCCCGGACAGCATTGGCATAGTCATAATTCCAGTAGGAGTCAAGAACACCGTTATCCACCGTGACGCCGCCGGAGGTGATGGTTTCGCTGATAAAGCCGATGTCCTTGTCGATGGACTTGACAGTGTCACGGATGTCGCTGAGGATGGCGTAAGCCGTATCGAAATTGCCTTCCTCCTGACCCCGGAGCATTGCACCCACATCCAAACGCCAGCAGTCCACATCATACTCTGTCAGATACAGCTGAATGAGGGATGCCGGCTGGCTGTACAGCCACTCCCGTGCCTGCGGACTGGAGAAATCGATTTCATTGCCCCAGCGGCCGGCCACAAGATTGCCGTTTCCGTCGTAAACCACGGTATAGTACAGGTCATCCTCTTCGGTGATCTCAATGGGGAAAATGCCGGCGGCATTGGAGATTTTACCGGAGGATACATAGTACTGCATAACAGCATCCAGAGAGATCTTGATGCCCTTATCGTGGAGGGTATCAACCAGCATACGCAGAGTGTCTCCGTTGCCGAAGGCACTGTCCACCATGGTCAGATCGTATGCACCGTAACCGGCATTGTGATTGGTGTACCAGATGGGGTTCATTTGCAGGGAGTCGATCTGCAGGCTCTGGAAATAGTCCTTCTTTTCCGAAACGCCCAGCAGGTCTCCGCCGAACCAGTCGTTGGCACTGAAATGGGTGTTACCCCAAACATTCTGCACCACATTGTTGAAGGAACCGGAGGAGGTGGTGCCGGAACCGCCGTTGAACAGCTTATCGTTGGTGATGTCACCGTTGTTGTAAGAGTCGGGCATCAGAGAGTACCAGATGGCACCCTGTGTCCACTCCGGTGTCTCAAAATTCACATAGGTCATCCAGTCCGTGGAGCGGCGCGTAGGCTCACTCTCAAAGAGGATCTCCTGACTGGAAATGTAGTAGACCTTATCCACATTGTTCTCACAAAGGAAGTGGTAGCTGTAGGAAGTATCCTGCGCAGGAACGGTGCAGACCCAGTATTCAAAATACCCGGTCTCGTCCGTCTTCTCCCTGCTCATTTTCAGGTCATAGTACTTACAGTTCGCCACCAAATCCTCTTCCGTATCCAGCGTCAGCCGCAGGGTGGCTGCGGTGAGGCTGTCCTTTTTCGCCCGGAGACGATAGGTAACGGTTTCCTGATCTGTGGGAGATGTATTTTCCATAAAGACATAGCCCTGATCGTGGAACAGCTCCTCAATATACTGATCTTTGGGAGATGTTCCGCTGCAGCCGGCCAAGCAAGCCAGCAGACTCAGAATGAGCGCACAGCAGAGGGCAATGATGATATTTCTTTTTTTCATAGGGCATCGGTCCTCCCTTTTGTGTCAGCCCTTCAACGCGCCAACCGTTGCGCCTTCCAGGAAATACTTGGAGAAGAACGCATAAATCAGCAGCGTGGGCACAAACATAATTACTAAGCCGGCAAAATTGATGCAATAAAGCGACAGATCCAAGCTCTTCAGACCCATCGCTGCCAGCGGCATGGTCTTAAAATCGCTGAACACGCCGACGGCGATCAGCGGCCACAGGAAATCATTCCACACACCCACAAAATGCTGGATGGCAGAAAAGGCGAGCATGGGCTTACTCAGCGGAAGCACTACCCGCAAAAACAGATCCTTGAAGCCTGCGCCGTCCAAAATGGCCGCTTCCTTGATTTCCTTCGGGATGCGTTTCATGTAATTGGACATCAAAATCACAGCCATACCACCGGGGGCGAATATGTAGGGAATAATCAGTGCCCACACAGTTCCCACCAGCTCCAGCTTGCTGAACATAATCAGCTTGGGGATGGAGGTGATCTCGCTGGTCAGGAACATTCCCGACAGCATAAAGAAGCTAAAGAGCTTGGAACCCTTGAAATTCAAAACGCCGATGGCGTAGCTGACCATGCAGGTAATCAGCACATGACCCACCACCGAAACAGTAGCAATCACTGTACTGGTCCACACGCTGTCCTTCAGCTCATCCCACGCATATTCATAGTTTTCCGGATTGGTGATGGCAAACTGGAACGGATTAGCAGAAAATTCATAAGGATCGGCAAAAGAGGCAGAAAGGGTGAACACCAGAGGGTACAGAACCGCCACCGTCACCACTGCCAGAACGATTGCCAGCAGGATCTTTGATATGCTCACTTTCCTTTTCATTCGTCCTTCTCCTTCATCACCTTGTTTACGATCACGATCAGGATACTGATGATGATCGCCAGCAGAATGGACATTGCCGTTGCCCGTCCGTAATTCTGGTCTGTGAATGCTGTGTTGAAGATATACAGACCCACCACATTCATAGAGACCGTGGTTTTGTCAAACAGGAGCATAAACAGATCATAGCTCTTCAGACCGCCGATCATAGAAAGCAGCACATTGATGCCGGTGGTGTACCATGTAACCGGCAGAATGATCCGGGTCACCACAGCCAAGCGGTTTGCACCGTCCACCTGCGCGCTTTCCAGAATTTCCTTGTTGATGGCATTCATCGCCACAAAGTAGATCAGCATCGTCAGGCCCACATGCTTCCATGTGTTGACCAGAATGACGCAAAACAGCTGCAAATCGCTTCCCTCGGAGATCCAATCCCGCACAGGCTCCATTCCTATCGCCTGCAGCAGCATATCCAGCATACCGTAGTTGGGTTCAAAGAAATTGACCCACATCACAGCCGCTGCAGCAGTGGGCAGAATATTGGGCAGGTACAGAATCACCCGGTAAAAGCCCTGCAGTTTTCCCTTCAGGGAATACAGCATATAGGCCAGAAAGAATCCCAAAACGGTCTGAATCGCAGTGCTCAGAACCGTAAATGTCAAGGACAGGCCGAGACTTTCAAAGAAAAGGGAATGATCTGTAAAGATCCATTTATAGTTACTCAGACCCACAAAGGTCAGATTCTCTGGGACATAACCGCAGTCTGTAAAGCTCAGATACAGACTGTAAACCACCGGATAAACTGTAAATATCAGAATACCCACGGCGGCAGGGATGGACAGAATCCATCCCCAAAAATTACTTTTTCTTTGTAAAGATGAAATTTCCATATTACTTTAACCAAGCATACTTTTCCGGTGAAAAGTCCAGTAATTCTTCGACAGGAACCATCTCCAAGCCGGCTTCCTCCACACAAATCTTTGTGTTGTTAAAACCGTTTCGGACAATCTGCAATGCCGTTTCTGTGCCGCTGCCGTTAAGGTAGTTGAGAATCATCTGATAATTCTTTGTGGACATCGCAGAGGTGAGGGTAAAGTCATTCTTCTGGGGATAGGAGCCGATCTGGGAAAGGATCTGCGCCACCTTTGTCTGCTCCTCAGAGCTGTAGGTCACCGCTTTTTTGAGAGAAACAGAGGTGGTCTCCTCTGCCCAACGCTGCTGAACCTCGTCGCTCATCATATACTTCACGAACTTCAGTGCTTCCTCGTAATTCTCCGTATCCTTGGAAATAAACAGGCTGTCAAAGGTGCCGTTGGTGTAGTTTTTCATCGCACCGTTGCTTTCAACAATAACCTTAGGTGCCGGGAAGGAAATCAGACCCACCTCAAAGGCACCGCCAATCTCCTTAATGAGATCGCCCAGATTGTTATTGTTGAAAATAATCATAGCGGTATTGTTGTTGGTAAATTCCTTACGGGCATTATCCTTGGTCGTAGGGGATTTGGTGAAAAAGCCCTTGTCATACCAGCTCTTGTACTTTTCCATAGAGGCAGCATACAGCTGCTGCATTTCCGGCTGGCTTGAAACATCCTGTCTGCCGTTGGCATAGGCAGGATCGGTGGCCAGACCGGAGATAATGTCAATATAGGCATCGAAGGTGGACTTCACCTGCATCATCGTGCCGCTGGAAGTGCCGTAGACGGCCAGAGGCGTGAGGGTGGTCTGGGTGGTAATGGTATCGCAAAGCGTTTCCAGCTCCTCCAAAGTATTGGGCGCAGACCAGCCGTTTTTCTCAAAAATAGTCTTGTTGTACACGATGCAGTAGCCGGAAGCACGGAAAGGTGCGGCGTAGTAATGCCCCAAAACCTTGCCATCCTCCAGACTGAAGCCATCGTTCACATAATTGTCCTTTTCTTCTTCCACAAAGGAATCGATGTTTGCAAGATAGCCGTCTCTTGCGAAGGAATAGAAGGCATTGGACCAGAAGATAAACACATCAGGAAGACCTCCGGACACAATGGCGGACTTCAGGGTATCCTCCATTTTGCTGTACTGCACATAGGCAGGCTTGATAACCACATTGGGATTCTGGGCAGAATACTCCTGGCAGAGTTCCTTCATCAGCTGTGCGTGTTCCGGCCACATGTGGGTAAACTTCAGCGTCACTTTTCCGTCACCGCGCTGGCCGAGTCCGTCGCCGGAGCAGGCGGTCATGGACAGCAGCATCACTGTCACCAAAAGCACGGCGATAATCCTTAAATGTTTTTTCATATGTATTCCTCCTGTTTTTTGTTCTTGCAAGACAATCATAATGAGATTTTTTGCCAATGTAAATAGCAGAAATTATAAATTTATTTGCATTTTCTACAACCGATGTGATATAATAACACAAAACAAGTACGGGCACAGAAAAGAGGTACCCTATGAACGATTTTGAAAACAGCCACAATTATAACTTTAACCTGCGGACCTTTACCAAAGCCGCGCCTGCAGCCTTTCATATTCATTTTCATTTCTATTATGAAATTCTGTATTTTCTGGACGGAGACATTACCATTACCCTGTCCGATGTTTCCATTCGTCCCAAAAAGCACGACCTTTTCTTTATTCCGCCCAACACCTACCATCTGACGCTTCCAAATCAGGACGAAACCCTTTACTCCAGATATGTGCTTCAGTTTGACTGCCTGCCGGATATGACACCGGAACGAACGGCGCGGTTTCAGGAATGTTTTGTGGTCAATGTGGGATCATCCCAGCATATTAAAGATTGGTTTCGCCGTTTTGAGCGATATCACAGCACCTTGAGTCAGGAGGATTTCGGTCTCTTTGACCGGGCACTGATCACCGAGCTGCTTTTTCTGCTGGACGCAGAGGAAAAGCAGGACATTAACAGCGACACCACTCTGTTCTCCTTCATCATTGACTATATTGATGACAATTTCATTCAGATACAATCCGTAGAGGAAATTGCCAGTGCTGCTTTTATCAGCTCATCCTATCTGTTTTATCTTTTCAAAAACCGTCTGAAAATGTCTCCCAAGCAGTATTTGCAAAAGAAGAAAATGACCCATGCAAAAATCTTGCTCAATCAGGGCATCAGCCCCTCAAATGTTCACCATTTGGTGGGCATCCCCGAATATTCCACCTTCTACCGGTTATATGTCAAGTATTTTGGGATTTCTCCGTCTCAGGAGTATTCAGACTGATTCTTCCTCTCTGAACGCCGAAAGTATGGCATGCCCGATTCCAAAGCGTACAAAGTGATAATCAGGATCATAGGTATTCGGTCCGAAATGCCGGTACAGAATGCTGTCCTCAAAGCCCTTGACACCCCGGAAGGTGCTGTTGCCCACAAAAAGAGGTTCGCCGCTTTGGTGATGGAAGGGTCCCAGCAGATTGCGGTTTGAGCTGTACAGGGTGACTGTCAGGCAGTTCTCCCCTTCTTCCAGCAGGTGGGTAATATCCCCGCCGGCGGCAGGATCAAGCAGCACCATTTCCCTTCTGCCGCAGGTAAGATGCGCCGCCACACCCTGAAAATCCTCAAAGCGCAGGCGGTATTGCAGTCCCTTTTCCCGGAAGACATTGTAGGTATACGCTGCTCTGCCCCGATAGAACCAAAGGCCCTGATGCGTCAGCTCCCCGGTCATATCCACATTTTTGCCCGTTGTCAGGGAAAATTCTCCGCCTCTGACGGTCAGACAGCTGCTTTCCCACAGCTGCCCGGTGGTCTGCACGGAAAAGTCTCCCAAAAGATATACACTTTCCGCCTCACTGCGATAGGAGAAGATGTTCCGCTCGGTCTCAAAGCCATCAAGCGTATTGTCGTAGGTTCTGTGCTCCTGCACCAGATATTCCACCGTCAGCCGGTTTTCACCCAACTGAAGCAGGTCTCCTATCTGCGCCGTAAGAATACTCTTATCCACATAATAATCGGAGGAAAACCGATCCGTAATATCCTTTCCGTTGCAGCAGATCCGCTGGGTGCCGCCGGTTTCCACCGCCACCTGCAGCTGCGTCAAAGGCGCATCGATGCGGAAGGGGTATACCACCCTCACCGGGCAGGCACCGCTGTGGCCGGCACAACGCTTGGCAATTCCATCCTGCAGCAGCGCAGTATCCAGCAGTTCGCTGGTAAAGCCCTCCGTTTCAAAAAACGCCCGGTCTATATTGTAGGCATTTTGATCCATCAGCCGGGCGCAAACAGGCTGAAGCAGCTGACTATGGAGCAGCCGGAGGGTATTTCCCTGCGCTCGTTCCCCTTCTGTGAAGATAATGCGCCGGTTTTCCATCGGACAAAGCTCCAACCGTGTTCCGGTCGCTTTGAGACCGAATCGGGCGGGCAGCAAGTGCTTCTCCCGGAAGCTTCCGCAGCCGGGCACATACAGCCACCCGCGAACGGTTTTTGTCTTGGAGCGATTCTGAATGAAGATGTATGTCCGATTCTCTTCCTTGCGGATATGTACAGAAATATCCTCTGTGATGAGCAGCCCATTGTCATCCGTCAGCCAAGCACTGCGGCGATAGCCCACCGCGTTAAAATATTTTTCGATTAGCCCTGCCCGATTCGCGCAGAGATAGCCTTTTGAAAATACCGCTTTTGCCTCTGCGCCGACTTCCGCTTCCCCGATGAGGGCCGGGTAGCTGTTAATATACAGCACCTTTCCCCCCTGCCGGACAAAGTCCTCCAGCAAGCGGTATGTCCCGGTCTGCAGGGAAATACATTCGGGAATCACCAGATAGGAATATTTCCCCTGACCCAGATGAAGAATCCCGTCCTCCACAGAGCCGAATCGCTCCAGAAGTGTCTCATCGCCCAAAGCAAAGGAATATTGCCGATCCAGTAATGTCTGCACGGTCTCACGAAACTGTGCGGATATATTTTTTGCTCCGGTATCGCCGTATTCCAGACCGTACAGGCTTTGAATGGGCGACAAAAGCAAAATATCGCTGACAGGTTTTCCCTGACTGACAAAAGCATTGATGTCCGCCATTTCGTCAGATACCGCTCCGAAGATTTCCCACCACGGCTCCTGATAGGAGAAAAATGCCGGATAATCCCGTTTGCGGATTCCCTTGATGGAATAGGCAGAAAGATGCAGGCAGGCCTTATTGATGCCAAAGGCTGCCTGATAGCCCCAGATCCACAAAAGCTGTGCAAAGGTGGTGGACCAGCCGGTACAACCGAAGGTCTCGGAAATCACCGTATCCTTACAAAACTGTTCTTTTACAGATGCAATTTGCTTGCACAGCACCGGGCTGCACAATCTGCGACCCAGAAAGTCAATGCCGGGCTGCTGCATCTCATAGTATTTTGCCATAACGCCGCCATTGGCCCGGTATTGCCATGTCAGCCCGTCCTCCTCGGGAAAATGGCCGGTAAACAGCACACCGTGGTTCTCGCACCATAGGGCAATGGGGCGCACAAAGGCAGCGGTAAACTGCTGTGCGACAAGGCTGTAGTAACGGGCACGGAGCTTATCCCCCTGGGGATTCTCCAAAAAGAGCCGCCAAAGGTTCTCCACAAGGGATTCACCGTATTTCTGTGTGTATGCTTCCTCCAGCGCAGGAGACCACGGATAATTCAGCGTAAGCTGCGGCTCATCCGTGAAGATGCCCTTGATCACATTGCCGAAATATTCCTTGTATCGGTCATAGTAGACCTGGTGAACGCAGGCAATAAATTCCTGCGTCACCTTCGGATCCATCAGATCCACATAGTTGCGGTCGCACACATAATACAGGTATACTTCCCCGTACTGCCCCTGATAGGAAGACAAAAACCGATGTTTTTCATCCTGAACGGGACTTGGGGACGCGACAATGCGCTTGAGCTGATAGTCTTCTCCCAGACCGTTGACCTTGCCCCCGGAAAAGCCGCTGGGCCAACCGTATTCATCGTAGATCCAGATATCGAAATCATTCTCCCCGGCCCAACGGACGCAGGCATCATAAACTTCAAACCACCGCCGGCCCATGTAGGGAATGCCCAGACCTGCCCGGGCGTGGATAAAGGCACCGCCGTATCCCTTTTGCTTCAGCTGAGAAAGCTGAAACAGTGCCTCTTCCTCCTCAATAATTCCGTTCCAAGACCAGAAGGCGGTGTTTTTGTATTTATTGTCGGTGTTTTTTAACATATTATCACCTTATTTTTATCATTGGGAGCTGCTGTTTAAAAAAACAGCAGCTCCTTTCCGAATAAAAGCATCTTATTTCTTGCGGCGGCTCTTCACAAGGAAGAAAACTCCCACTGCCAGGGCAGCGATCAGGACGACTCCGCCACCAATGACCAGAACAGGATTCCATTCTGAAGGGATTGTCTGCGTGTTGAGAACAGCCTTACAGACCATGCATTCCTCATGCTTGCTGCCGGCGGTGAGCTTTGTAGCTGCCTTGTCCTCCACCCAGTAGGAACGGTGGCCGAGAGCAGGAATGACTTCCTCCTGCGTGTACGCAAAGCAGATCATACACTCCTTATGGCGGCCGCCGGCGTTGGTGCAATCGGCTGCCTGATCCACGATCCAATCCTCGCCTTCCAAGTGGCCGGCCGGAATCACAACGGTGTGGATGTTACCGCAGTCTACGCACTTGCCGGTCTTGAGGCCGTCGGTGGTGCAGGTATTCTGCGTGGTGGTCTCATACTTCTTCACATTGGGCGCTGCACAATCACAGTTAGCCCACTGGGTTGCGCCGTTGACCATCAGGGAAACATTACTGATTTTCGCCATCAGCTTCATGCTTTCCAGACCAAATTCCGGGAAAGTGGTTCCGGTGTAGACGAATTCGCCAAGCTCTGCACCATTCAGGAACAGCTTGATGTAGCCCTTTTCGGTGCCGTTGGCGCACTTGATCTTCAGCTCGACCTTATCGCCGTTTTTCAAATCCGGTACATCCATAAAGGAATTTTTCACCGTGCTGTAGAAGGGTGCGCCGGTATCCTCCAGGACATTGCCCACACCGATGCCGTTGACATAGGTCTGCATATAGTGACCGCTGTCGTAAATCTGACCGCCAAAACGGTTTTCCAGCTTGTAAACATTTTCTCCGTCCGTGTAGCGCAGCATCAGGCACACTGCGCTGTTACGGCAGTTCTTGCCTGCTTCGTAATTAAAATCGGAGAAAACCATACTGTAAATCAGTTCACAGTCTGTAAAGTTCGCTGCCTTTCCGTTTACCAGAACATTCTTATAGATGGGGAAGGTGAAATAACTGTCAACTGTGGTCATATTGGAGGTAGCACCGTTGCCGCCGATCCAGCCTTCCTTTTGGGCGATATTATAGGTAAGAACGCCCTTATTCTGACCCAGCAGAGAAGCATTGGCATCGATCAGCTCCATTCCGTCAAGGGCAGGAATGGTGCCGCTGTTGATTTTTTTGCCGCAGACGGTACACTCGGTATGCCAGCTGCCTTCCACTCCGGCACTGGGCTGGACATCCACGATCCGTTCGCTCTCCTGATGGTTCGTACATTCGCTCCAACTGAAAGCACCGTCCACCGTCAGGGAGATATTGGTTATCTTGGCCATCAGTCTGAAGGACTTCAGTCCGAATTCAGGCAGCTTTGTGCCGGTATAGACGAAGCTGTGCTTCTCTTCGCCGTTGAGCAGCAGCTTGATATAGCCGTTTTCGCTGCCGTTGGCGCACTTGACCTTCAGTGAAACGGTATCACCGTCACGGAAAACCGGGAAATTGGCAATAGAGTTCTTTCTCTCGCTGTAGAAAGGTGCGCCGGGATTTGCCTCCAACAGAGTGCTGCCGCTGCCGCCCACCTGCATATAATGGCCACTCTGGTATTTCATATCACCAAAGCGGTTTTCCAAAGTCCAGGTCTTGGCACCGTCGTTATACTGAAGCATCAGGATAACGCCTTGCTGACGCACACCGTTGGGGTAGGTAGTTGCATCATATTTAAAATCGGAGAAGGTCACGGAATAGGTAACCTCGCGGGAGAGCAGATCCACGACCTTTCCGTCCACGATCACTTGGCCGGTGCTCTTGTTGGTAAAGTACCGGGCGATATATTCGGTGCTGGCTGTTGTGCCGTCGCCGCCGATCCATCCCTGACCTCTGTTTATATCATAGAAAAGGACGCCGTTCTTGCTGTCAAAGGTTGCGCCGGTTATCAGATCCACGCCCTCGTTCTTGCCGCAGACCGTACAAACATGGTCACTGAATTTATGTCCCAAAGCAGGGGCAGTCACCACCGTCTCACGGCTCATTTCCACGCCGCACTTGGTGCAGTAAACAACCATATCATAGCAGCTGGGCGTTGTGCAGGTTGCAGGAGACTCGTTTTCCTTGACCGCCTTGCCGGCTTCATGCTGCACAGCGGATTGTGTTATTTCAAAGGGTTTTGCATAGGCATTGTTGACCGATTCAATGGCAAAGGATTTCTCCAGACCGCTTACTCCGGCCGGTGCGTAGGTGATGCCGTCAATGGACATACCGGTAACCTGCTTGAAGAACATCAGGCCTGTCAG
>SVLL01000039.1 GCA_015067935.1 Oscillospiraceae bacterium
GGCATACTCGCCCAGATTGGTGTTGGGCAGGTAGTCAGCATTGTGGTTGAAGGTAGTCTGGACAGCTGCACCGTAGTTCAGCATATCAACCAGAATACGGCAAACCTTAGCATTGCTTGCGTTCTTGGGCAGCATGGACAGAGCCAGAGACTCTACGGATGCGGTGTAGGACTGGCCAACATAGACGACACCGTCCTTCACGCCGTACATAGTCAGGGTAACTTCCTCAGCCATGGACCAGGACAGGATCTTCTGGTCGAACAGCAGATATGCGCCGTAGTAAGGCATACCAACCAGCTTGGTGGTGACTGCACCCTTGACGGGATCGATCTGAATGGCTTCAACATACAGCTCGTCGTAGGTGTCGGCCAGGCTGCCGTTAACCAGCAACTGCATACCGATGTAGTCCTGGAAGGACAGGCTGGGCGCCTGCAGGAAGACCAGATCGTCAGCCTTCTCGGGGCCGCTTTGGTAGCTTTGCTTAATTTGGTGCAGATAGGTTACCGAACTGCCGGGAGGCCCGGCATTGATATCGCAAACCAAGTAACCGTCTTCATACACAAGGCCGTAGATTTCAAGACCTTCCCCTAACTCGGGCGCAAAGATTTCCGTCTGTTCCCCTGTAGCGAGATCATACTTATAAACCGCATCCGCCAGAGAATAGAACAGATCTTTCCCGTCTGTGGTCAACCTAGCGAAATTGCCTACCCAGTAGTAGCCGTTTTCCGCTCGCCAGCGGCTCTTTACGGTACAAAGGGGCTCTTGATCGCTGTAGCGTTTCAGCTGATTGGCATCGCCGTCAATATAATAAATCTCATCGTCGATCATCAGGAGCGCGGCGTCAGAGGTCTGCCAGAAATAGTCGTCGTAGGTGGTATCCTTCGGGGATGTATCGTAATCATTGGCAGTGTGTTTAGTGGAATAGATTCCCGTGCTGGAGCGCAGGAAATTCTCGTGCTCAACCGCACCGACCGCACCCCGTTCTCCGCTTGCCCAGGAATAGTCATCCCATGTAACATCCACATGGTAAGGTTTTTCGTTTATGTAGATGATGTTCCACGCGTGATTCAGCGCGAGAGACTCGCAGATATAGCCATCGATCCCCACCTTTTCCAGCAGGAAATCATAAGCTTCCGCATAGCCCTGACACACCGCTGCACCCGCTACCAGCGCACCATAGCTATTATGTCTGTTGTCGCCGGAATTATAGTCATATTCGCAAAGCAGTGCCAATCTGTCGTGAATCAGCAGAGCCTTTGTCACATCATCCAGTTTGGAATTGCCGGCAATGTTCTGCAGCAGCCGGTCAGCAGCTGCCTGCATTTGGGCATACATCTGCTGATACTGCGCCTTTTCTATCGTGTAATTCGGCTTAATACGCGTAATCTTTCCGCCGGAATAACCATAGGAGAAACCGTTCACATGGAAGCATTCCGGCATTTCATCATGAATCAGGCTGCTGATCAAATCCACATTGGCCTTCTTATAAGGAATACCCAGTGCACTGATGTCAATTGTTTCCTGACATTGATACAAGCCCTGGAACAAAGCCTTCTCAATACGGTCCAGATCAAGATTCGCCGCGTTGGCTTGATCTTTGATATTGGAGTCATATCCCTGAGACGGCTCCACAACGCCGATGCCGTCACCTGTGGTATCCTCCGGCTCGGAGGAAGCCATGGCGTGTCCCGTCGCAAAGCTCAGCAGGCACACCAGTAAAGCAGCCAGAATCATTAACTTTCTCAACATATGCATTCCCTCCGGAATTCCTTTTTCTTTCAGGCAATCGTCCTGTTCCGCATAGTCGTATTATACCTGTAAAGCGGACAACTGTCAATACACAATGTGCAGCTAAAAAAACGCCCCGCTTGCGCAGGGCGTTGAGAAAATCAGTTATGGCAGCAGCCGTCGGTGTTTTCCCGGTCACAGCCGTTGGGAGCAAACTGGGTTGCCGGGAACGGAATCCGGGAGAACATCTCACAGGGATCCTCCGCACAGCCCGGTGCTTCACAGCATTCTTTCGTGGGGATTGCGTAATCCAGCACCGGCACGATCAACTGGGCATCCCGCTCCAGACGGATGATGGAAAATTGCCCCAGCGTCACATAAAGGCGTTTCCGCTCGCCGTTCAGTACCAGCTCATCATCGAACATTCCGCAAATGGCTCCCGGCAGCTGCAACGCGCTCTCCTCCCTGCACTTGCATTCACAAACATCACGCACCTTGGAGCTAAGGACCATAGGATCCAGCACCTCCACCACCGCAGTAGGCAGGTTTGCCATATAGCGGGTCGCACCGTCCGGACCGCACAAGCGGGTATCGGAGCGATAAATATGGGCCTTGCTGTCCTCACCGCACAGCACCGCCCGTTTGGTAAACACTGCCAGACCGTACAGGGCCGCAGGGCGTCCGGCACCAATGGTAGCATCCGCCAAAATGCGGTAATAGAAAGTCACATCAATGCAATAGTGGTGCCGGTCAAAAGCCACCGGCTCCACATCGATATAGGTGTAAAGCAGCTCTGCACACCGCACGCGAGCGCAGGTGGCAGTATCCAGCAGACACTGGCTTCCCTTGGTCAGGTAGACCCGCAGATCCTCGATGCAATCCTTGTCACGGCAGCTGTCCGTGATCTTCCGGGTGTGAATGGACATAGCCTGCTGCAGATCGTTGGGGTCGCAGCGCAGGGTGTCCCGGCATTGATCAGACATATGGATACCTCCCGATATTTTATAGGAAGAAGCAAAATGCTTACAGGACAGTTTATGCGTTGCTGCCACAAAAGTGCAAAAAACCGACCCGACAGATGTCGGGTCGGTTTAGTATTGCCTTACAGTTCACAGTTACCAACGGTTCTGGGGAAGGGCAGAACATCCCGGATGTTGCCCATACCGGTCAGGTACATTACGCAACGCTCGAAGCCCAAGCCGAAGCCGGCGTGACGGGCGGAGCCGTACTTGCGCAGGTCCATATAGAAGCCGTAATCCTCGGGCTTCATACCCAGCTCCTCAATACGGTTCTTGAGAATTTCGTAATCATCCTCACGCTGGGAGCCGCCGATGATCTCGCCGATGCCGGGCACCAAGCAATCCATAGCTGCAACGGTCTTTCCGTCGGGATTCAGCTTCATATAGAACGCCTTGATCTCCTTGGGGTAATCGGTGACGAATACGGGACGCTTGAACACCTGCTCGGTCAGGTAACGCTCGTGCTCGGTCTGCAGGTCACTGCCCCAATGGACAGGATAGTCAAACTCGTCGTTATGCTTTTCCAGAATCTCAATGGCCTCGGTGTAGGTCACGCGACCGAAGTCGGAATTGACCACATGATTCAGCCGTTCCAGCAGGCCCTTATCCACGAAGTTATTGAAGAACTCCATTTCCTCAGGCGCACGCTCCAGCACATAGGAAATGATGTACTTGATCATATCCTCAGCAAGCTGCATATCGTCCTGCAGGTCTGCGAAGGCGATTTCCGGTTCGATCATCCAGAACTCAGCCGCGTGACGGGTGGTATTGGAGTTTTCGGCACGGAAGGTAGGGCCGAAGGTATAGATATTGCGGAAGGCCATAGCGAAGGTCTCGCCGTTGAGCTGACCGGAAACGGTCAGATTGGTGGGCTTGCCGTAGAAATCCTGAGAAAAATCAATGGTGCCGTCCTCGTTCTTGGGCACATTGTTCAGGTCCAGAGTCGTAACTTGGAACATTTCGCCCGCACCCTCACAGTCGGAACCGGTGATGAGGGGGGTATGAACATAAACGAAATCCCGGTCCTGGAAGAACTGGTGAATAGCCATTGCCGCCAGAGAGCGCACACGGAATACCGCCTGGAAGGTGTTGGTCCGGGGGCGCAGGTGGGTAATGGTCCGCAGAAATTCCATAGAGTGCCGCTTGGGCTGCAGGGGGAAATCGCCGGTGGAAGCACCCTCAACGGTCACGGTAGCGGCCTGCAGCTCAAAGGGCTGCTTGCTCTCAGGAGTCATTACCACGGTGCCCTTAATGATCAGGGCCGCACCGATGTTGATCTTGGAGATCTCCTGAAAATTCTCGATGGTATCGTTATACACCACCTGAATGGGGTTAAAGTAAGTGCCGTCAGACAGCATAATGAAGCCGAACTGCTTAGACGGGCGGCGATTGCGCACCCAGCCGCCGACCTCAATCTCCTGACCGGCATACTTTTCAGTGTTCTTGTAAAGCTCACGGATGGTAATTAAATCCATAGGTCATTCCTCGCTTGTTGAAATATCTTGTTAAGTATACGCCAATTGGGCAAAATTTACAAGAGGGAACTTGCATTTTTTAGCAAAATATCAACAGTATCCCTTTTAATGTTGTGCCGAAAGGCTTCCCCTTGAAAACTTACAGCTCGGCTACATGGACATCCGCACCGGCCTTTTCAATGCGTCCCAGTTGCGTTTCATCACAACCGCCGTCCGTAATGAGCAATTGGTTTTCTCCCACACCGCAGATGTGGGAAAAGCCGATCCTGCCGATCTTTCGGTGATCCGCCACAATGATCGTTTTCTGCGCCCGGGCGATCATTGTCCGGTCAATCATCGCTTCATCTGCGTGATAAGTGGTAATGCCGTGCTCCGGGTGAACCCCGTCCACCGACAAGATGCTCCACTGGGGCTGGTAGCGATTGAGCTGCTCCAGTGCGTCACCGCCATAGGTGAAGCCATAATTGGCGTTCAGTTCTCCCCCCAGCAGAATCAGCCGCATATCCGCCTGATGGGCCAGATAATTGGCCACCGCCAGAGAATTGGTTACGATATTCAGATTCTTCCGCAGGCTCAACACTTCTGCCACCGCCATAGTGGTCATACCGGAATTGATAAACAGGGTATCCCCGTCGCTGATATACTGTAGTACCGCTTCGGCGATAGCCCGTCTCCCCTGTCCTACCGAAGCAGCAGGGCCGGTCCAGCCCTCACCGGATTTGACCTTGCGCACTGCACCGCCGGGGATCCGGTCCAACTGACCTTCTGATGCCAACGCATCCAGATCCGTGCGGATAGTTGCCTGGGTGGTGCCGAGCCGCTGGCTGAGCTGAGCAACCTGCACCATACCGTCCCGGTTCAGCTGCTCCATAATCGCCTGCCGGCGAATGTCAATTTTCAGTTTTCCGCTTGCCATACTTACAGTGCCTTCTTATTCAGCCGCTCGCCCACAGCTCCGCCGGGATGGATGAGGGCAAACTGTTCTGCCTGATAGCCGGTTTCCTCAATCACTGCCGCCTGCAGTGCGTGGAAGATCATACAAAGAGAGGTGGTGGAAGTTGTGCCTTGTGCATTCCACTTGTCGGTCTCCCGGTTCACATGCTGCTTCAGCACCACATCGGCAGCCTGTGCCAAAGGAGATTCCAGATTCTCTGTCACAGTGATAATGGACACACCCTTAGCCTTGCAGATGTCAACGATGGGCAACAGCTCCTTGGTCTTGCCACCCCGGGAAGCAAAGATCATCACATCTCCGGCCTGCAAAAAACCGGTAGCACCGTGGACAGCCTCAGCCGGAGAGATAAACCGGGCAGGCCGCTCAATGCAGCACATCAGGTGTGCCATGTGCTGGCAGATAATGCCACTGTGACCGCAGCCGGCAGTGCCGATGCGGGGCGCATTGCTCAGCAAATCCACTGCACGGGCAAAGGTCTCATCGTTGATAAAGCCCTTCATTTCCCGGATGCAGGCCTCTTCGATTTCATAGGCATTATAAATTGCCTGAAGACTTTCCTGTTTCATAATTTTTTCCTCCCGAAAGTTTTTGCTTATCATACCACAAATATTGTTTGCTTTCAAGCAAATTTTAAAAAATATTTCCGTCACATCGGCAATAATACATCATCTTTTTTGTCTAAAACGCAAAATTTGCAGGAATGTAATTGACTTATGGCGTTTATTTTTTTATAATATAGTAGACTTGGAAAATAGGGTCGTTATTGCATAGGCCCAGGAGGTAACAGTAATGAACAAATTGCAAGCAGGTTTTGCCAAATTAAACATCAATCCCCCGATGGGCACCCCCATCAACGGTTACTATATCCCCCGCCATGTGGAAGGCTATCTGGATGATCTGGAGGTTGTTGCTTTGGCATTGAAGGTAGAAAACACTACCGTTGTGATGCTGAGTGTAGACACCTGCATCATCAGCACCTCCATCGCCCAAACCATTCGCAAGCAAATCGCGGAAGCCGTTAATCTTCCTGCGGAATCCGTGTGGATCCACACCACCCATACCCACACCGCCCCCCAGATCGGGGATACTTTCTCTGTGGTTCCTTTGGAATTCCCGGAGCAAAAGGATCTGCTGAATGAATACTACGCTTTCTTTACCCGCAGACTCATCGATGCCGCTACGCTTGCCATTGCGGACCTGAAGGAAGCAAAAATGGGCTGGGCCGTGGGTACTGCCCCCAGAATTTCCTTTGTCCGCCGTTTCCGTATGAAGGATGGCGGTGTCCGCACCAACCCCGGTGTGGGCAATCCGGATATTCTCCACCCCATTGGCGATGTGGATGAGCGGGTCAATGTTTTGCGCTTTGACCGGGCAGATGATTCCCTTGTTTTGGTCAACTTTGGCTGCCACCCCGATGTGGTAGGCGGCAGTCTGACCTCCGGCGACTGGCCCACCTTGCTGCGTCACCGTCTGGAAAAGAGTCTGGATAATGTGAAATGCATTTTCTTTAATGGCGCACAGGGCGATGTAAACCATGTGAATGTAAACGCCAAAGATGGCGATTTTAACGATACCTTCCACGACTTTGACGATGTGGATCGGGGTTACGGTCACGCCCGGCATATGGGCAATGTGGTGGCCGGTGCGGTTCTGCAGGTATATGACAAGGTCAATTACCAGGATGTGGACTCTCTGCGTTTCCTGCAAAAGTCCATTTCCCTGCCCTCCAATATGCCTAAGCCGGAAGATATGCCCCTGGCCCGGAAGTATAACGACTTGCACCTGGCGGGTCGGGATGACGAAATTCCCTTCGAGGGTATGGAGTTGACGACCGTGGTGGCAGAAGCCGAGCGTATGCTGCGCCTGGAACACGGTCCTGAGGCCTTTGATGTATCCTTCTCCGGCATTGCCATCGGCAATATTTCTCTGTTTGCCATTCCCGGTGAGCCCTTTACCGGGATCGGCCGCGGTCTGAAGGAAGCAGATGGCTGGACTCTGGTCCTGCCCATGTGTCTGACCAACGGTGATGTGGGTTATTTCCCCATGAAGGATGCCTATGAGGAAGGCGGCTATGAGGCCCGCTCCTCCAGCTACAAGGCAGGCACTGCTGAGCTGATCATCGAAGAGGGCGTCAAATTGCTGAACGAACTGCGCACCAGCGCTGTTTAATAAGAGAAACGAGGTGAATCCCAATGATCCCCAACTGTAAAATCAAAGCACCGTTTTTTGAAATCGGTCCCAAGTCCTATCTGTACGGTCAGGATGTAATCGATCTGGCCATTGCAGCGGACAAGGCATCTGAAAAATACGGTGTGGACATCATCTTCACCACCCCCATCGTGGAGATCGCCCGGGTAAAGGCCGCCACCAAGAATATCCATGTCTTTGCCCCTCACATGGACCCCATCGTTCCCGGCCGCGGTCTGGCAGACATTCTGCCGGAATCTCTGGTCGCTGCCGGTGCGGAAGGCGTTATGCTGAACCATGTGGAGAAGCCCTTGGACTTTGAGACCCTGCAAAAGACCATCGTCCGTGCAGAAGAAGTCGGTCTTTGCACCATCGTCTGCGCTGACTCTATGGCAGATGCAAGCAAGATCGCAACATTGAACCCCGACATTATCGTGGCAGAGCCTTCCGAGCTCATCGGCACCGGTGTGAGCGTGGGTCCTGAATATGTGGAAGCCGCCACCAAGTGCGTCAAGGATGTAAATCCTGATATTCTGGTGCTGACTGCCGCCGGTATCGCCAACGGTCAGGATGTATACAACACCATCATCGCCGGCGCAGATGCCACCGGCTCCTCTTCCGGCATTGCCAAAGCACCCGACCGGGCTGCTATGGTTGACGAAATGATTGCCGCCGTCCGCAAAGCCTGGGACGAGCGGAATGCATAAAACTATCAATAAATTTTTGGAGGTAACAAAAAATGGAATTTACTATGATTCAGAAAGAAATTCAGCTGCAGTCCCGGGGTTGGATCCCCACCTTCCACGACATCACCATTGATGTCCATAAGCTGGTGGAAGAGTCCGGCATCAAGAACGGCACCGTGGCCGTGGTCTCCCACCACACCACCTGCTCCGTGATGATCCAGGAGTGCTCTCACGACTTCGACACCTTCGATCTGGAGTACCTGCAGCACGACCTGCTGGACATCATGCGCAAGATGATCCCCGACTATGTCAACGAGGGTGACTACCGTCATCCCGGCCCCGTGCACGCACAGTACGGCCGCTATGTTGACGAGCCCGGCAACTTCACCTCTATGAACACCGACGGTCACCTGCGCAGCGTCTTCTTCGGCCGCAGCGAGACCCTGACCATCAAGGACGGCAAGCTGGATCTGGGCGAATTTGCTCACATCTACTTCATCGACTGGGACCATGTCCGTGCCCGTCCCCGTCAGGTCAACCTGACTCTGTTCGGTACCAAGGAGGATATGCCCGACCGTAAGTACAACAACGGTGAGGTCGTTAACACTCTGCGTAAGTTCCCCGCTTCCGAGAAGGCTTATATGGAGCAGTACGACGAGTGGAAGAAGAGATAATTCCCTTTTTGCATAATCGGAGGTACTTATGAATACTTTACAAGCCGGTTTCAGCAGAGTGAACATCACTCCTATGCTGGGAATTCCGATTGCCGGATATTTCAAGACCCGCCTTGCAGAGGGCGTGCTGGATGAGCTGGAAATCAATGCGCTGGCTTTATCCGACGGGACAAAGAAGGCTGTTTTGATGAGCGTTGACCACTGCGGTCTTCCCACCAAAGTGACAGATGCTTTCCGGGCGCATATTGCCGAGCAGACCGGTATTCCGGCAGATGCAGTATTTATTCACTCCACCCACACCCACACCGGCCCTATTGTAGATCCCAGCAGTGACAATCCGTTGATTCAGCAGTACATTCAGTTCCTGCACAACAAGATTGCCGATGCTGCTGTGATGGCACTCAATGACCTGAAGCCTGCCAAGATGGGCTGGGCCGTGAGCAAGGCTCCCAACATTGCCTTTGTCCGGCGTTTCCGTATGAAGGACGGAAAGGTCCGCACCAACCCCGGCGTGGGCAACCCGGACATTCTGCACCCCATCGGTAATATTGACGAACGGGTAAATGTGCTCCGCTTTGATCGGGAGAATGCCGAAACCATTGTACTGTGCAATTTTGGCTGCCACCCCGATGTGGTAGGCGGCAACCTGATTTCCGGTGACTGGCCCACTCTGTACCGCCACAAGCTGGAAAAGGCCATGGACAATGTAAAGACCTTGTTCTTTAACGGCGCGCAGGGCGACATCAACCATGTCAATGTGAACGCCAAGGGCGGTGACTTCAACGATACCTTCCACGACTTTGACGATGTGGATCGCGGCTACGGTCACGCCCGGCACATGGCCAATGTGATGGCCGGTGCGGTTATGCAGGTTTACGACAAGGTGAACTACACCGATGTTGACACCGTCAATTATCAAATCAAGACCATCCGTATTCCTTCCAATATGCCCAAGCCCGAGGATATGCCTCTGGCTCACAAGTACAACGACCTGCACAATGCCGGTCGGGATGATGAGATCCCCTTCAAGGCTATGGAACTGACCACCGTGGTTGCCGAGGCGGGCCGTATGGTTCGTCTGGAGCACGGTCCTGTGGAATTCCCGCTGTACCTGAGTGCGGTGACAATCGGTAATATTGCTCTGCTGGGTATCCCCGGCGAGCCCTTTAACGGTGTTGGCATCGGCTTGAAGGAAGCAAAGGACTGGACTTTGGTCCTGCCCTGCTGCAACACCAACGGCAAGGAAGGTTATTTCCCCATGCAGGACGCCTACGATGAGGGCGGTTATGAAGCCAGAAGCTCCAATTATAAGGCCGGCACTGCCGAACTGCTCATTCAGGAAGGCAAGGCCCTTTTGGACACCCTTCATTAAGGAGGAAACCCAATGACCGCTATTATCAACGCAGAACTGGTGATGAAAAATCACACCATCCCCGAGGCAGTTCTCTTTATGGAGGACGGCATCATCACCGGCTTCGGTGAGATGCGCAACACCCCCATTCCGGAAGGCTGTGAGATCATCGACGCAGGCGGTTTGTATGTAGGCCCCGGTTTCGTTGACATTCACACCCATTCCGACGGTTCGGTATTCTTCCACGAGGATCCGGTGCGGTGCAGTCAGCACCACCTGAAAAACGGCACAACCAGCCTGTTGCCTGCGCTGTACACCAGTATGAACACAAGCCAGTATGTGGAGGCCGTGCAGGTCATCCGCTCTGCGATGGAAAAGCCGGAATGCGGCAACATTGCGGGTCTTTATATGGAAGGCCCCTACCTGAATCCCGGCTTTGGCTGTGACCGCAGTGCCAATCCTTGGGCGGACGGTGTCAAAAAAGAGGCCTATCAGCCCGTAATTGACGCAGCTTTCGATCTGGCAAGAGTCTGGTGCGTTGCCCCCGAACGGGAGAACATTCTGAACTTTGTGCTGGATGTAAAGGCCAAGAATCCTGCTGCCGCTTTTGCGGTGGCACACAGTAAGGCAGCCCCTGCCGAGATTGAGGCACTGATGCCCTACGGGCTGAAGATCGGCACCCATCATACCAATGCAACGGGCGATCTGCCCAAATATCCCGAATGCCGCGGCGTTTGCGTGGATGAAACGGTGAATTACAACCGGGAAATCTACGCCGAGCTGATCTGCGACAGCCGGGGCATCCATGTGGATCCCTATATGCTCCGTCTTGTGCGGCGCATCAAGGGCGACGACCGGATCATTCTCATCTCCGACACCTACGCCAGCGACGGTCCCGTTCCCGAGGGCTACGACGGCGTGACCGACATCAACTTCGACTGGGAAGGCGAGATCGCCGGCTCTAAGCTGACGCTGAATGTGGCTTGTCGGAATATGATGAAGCACACCGGCGCATCCATCGTGGATGTATTCAATTTTGCATCCTATAACCCATCCCGGGCCGTCGGCCTTACGGATCGGGGCGAGATTTCCGTCGGCAAGCGCGCCGATCTGGTAATCACAGATTATAAGATGAACATTCAAAAAGTAATTCTAAAAGGAGAGATTCAATAATGGCAGATTTCATTGTCGATCCCGCAACCAAGTTTGATTTCCAGCCCCACGAGTTTGTTCCCTTCAAGGACAAGGCTGTTCTGGAGCGCGTGCGCAACATGAGCGGCAAGGAGCTGGAGCAGCGCGAGGAATGGTGGCACCCCGAATTCCAGGTCAAGGTTATGATGAACCCCCACCCCGTTCTGATCGCCACTCTGTTTGAGCGTCTGCGTGCCGCTTCCGAGGCCGGCAAGACCTTTACCATGATTCTGGGCAACCCCGAGCCCGACACCTACATCCCTCTGGCACAGCTGATCAACTACTTCCAGATCGACTGCTCCAAGGTCCATCTGTTTGCTGAGGACGAGTGGGCTGACCAGGACGGCAACATCGCCCCCATCACCTACGAGGCAGGCTTTGCCCACTCTATGATCAAGTATCTGCAGCAGCAGATCGATCCCAAGCTGCGTATGCCTATGGAAAATGTCCACTTCCCCACCAACGAGAACATCAAGGATTACTCCAAGATCATCAACGATATCTCCGAGGGCGGTGCTGACATCGCTTCCACCTCTCCCGGTTGGGCCGGCCACATGGCATTCGTGGATCCCATCCCCGAGTTCATCGGCTCCGGCGACATTGAGGAATGGCTGAATCAGCCTGCTCAGATCGTCAAGCTGCACCCCATGACCATTATGCAGAACTCTCTGAACGGCACCTTCGGTCAGTCCGGTGACATCGCCAATGTTCCTCCCTGCGCCGCTACCATCGGTCCTCTGGATGTGATGCGGGCCAAGGAGCGTATCGAGGTTCACGCACTGGCTACCTGCGGTACCTTCTCCTCTTGGCAGAGAATGATCTCCCGTCTGTGCACCCACGGACCCATCACTCCCTACCTGCCCAGCACCATGCTGCAGACCAAGAAGACTCAGGTCTACATCAGCGACGAGCTGGCTGCTCCCTTCGCATGCTGGGAGAAGGTCGGCTACTAAGAAACCTTTTGGGCTGCCCAATTAAAAACGGGCAGCCCGTTTTTTAAGAACCCAGAAAAGAGGTCATTTTATGAAAAGCTATACTCTGAAAAAAGTCAATGGCACTCCCGATTGGTCTGCCATCCCGGCTGTGGAGATCGACATTCCCTACGGCGGTATCGGCACCGTACAGGCTTGGGGTCAGCTGGCTTGGGATGAAACCGGCATCTATGTCAACCTGCACGCCAAAGAAGAGCACATCCGCTGCGAAGAGCTGGAGCCCTTGGGCCCCGTTTGCGAAGACAGCTGTCTGGAATTTTTCATCCGCCCCACTGAGGCACTAAATTACTTTAACTTTGAGTACAACTACGCCTGCAATGTTTACTTGGGCTACGGCACCGGCAATAAGAATCTGATTCGCCTAATTATGAACGATCAGAAGGCCACCTTCCAGCCCAAGTCCTATAAGACCGAGGACGGTTGGGGTGTGACCTATCACATTCCCTACACCTTTATCCGGACCTTCTTCCCCAATTTTGAGGCTTACGAGGGTCTGCAGTTCTACGGCAACTTCTACCGCAGCGGTGAGAAGGCTGCCTCCCCCTACGGTATGTCTTGGAATCCCATCGATCCCAGCGGTACCACCTTCCACTGCCCCGCTTTCTACGGTCAGTTGATTCTCGGCGGCGAATAATATAAAAAGCAAAATGCCTCCTCTTTTCACAAGAGGAGGCATTTTCATTAGATTTTCAGTACAAATTCAAAGGTAAATTCTTCTTCGCTGAGCTTGTATTTGTCCATCAGCTGAGGGCCGCAGGAGCCGGAGCCGATACCGCTGTCCTTGTAATCAATGCGGATATGGGTCTTTCCGTCCTTTTGCAGCTCTGCAGCGTGCTGTTTCTTGAACAGTTCCTCTGTGGAATACTGGGAAACATTGATTTCAAATGCCTCATCGGCTTCAATAGTCAAGCCGTTTTCCAATTCCAGATAACGGGTGCCGTAGTGGTTGCCGTGTTCCTGCGGCATAATATAAGGCACATACTCCCGGGACGCCTTGCTCTCCCACAGACCGCAGGCAGCATAGTGGTGCATATCCATATAGGTTTCCCCCGGACCGAAGCCGAAGTATTTGAAACCGGCATCCGGATCGTCAACTGTAAACTCAACGCCAAACCGCTGAATCCACACGCTGCCGGGTCTGCGCTTCACATCCACCCGGAAGCTTATCTGCCCATCGGCATCCACGGTAATGGCTTGGCTGTAGTGCAGATAGGGCGCGCGGGCTACACCGGCCAGAGAGCCTTCCACCAAAATAACGCCGTTTTCCAACTTGACGGAATAAATCTTATCAAAAGTGGCATCGATATTTTCGCCCCAATTGACCGCATTGCGAATCCACTTCTGCTTCACCTGCCGCTCGTTGTCAGTGGGTGCGCGGAAGACAGTCAGATGAATAGGATCGCCGATCAGATGCTTTCCGTTCGCTTCCAAATCGGTAAATACACCGTAATGTTTAGAGAATACATAGCGGAAATTCGCACCGGATGCAATGATTTCCCACTCTTTTTCCTCAATTTTCGCGGTTGCGGAAACTTTTTCAAGTTTTTTCGTAGGCACGCCCAAATTGATCTGTTCGGTGGCCACCTCATAGCCGTTATCCAGCAGCTGCATATTCACAAAGCAGCCAAAGCGACATTCCTCCGGTACTTCCGTAGGCGTATTCAGGGCGATCACCTCACCGGGGGGCACATCCAACGCTGTCTCTGCGGTCCACAGGATTTCGTTGTCGCAAACAAGCTGCCAGCAGAAGGTATATTTCGACAAATTCCGGAAGGAATTGCGGTTGCGGATGAGGATCTTATCCCCATCCAAGGCAGCACGCATAGGCTGATAGGCATACTTGGCTTCCAGTGAACCTGCCTTGAAGCTCCGGTCCGGGAATACCAGACCGTCGCAGCAGAAGTTGCTGGAATCCACCAGCTCCGTTTCCCAATCCCCGCCGTATTTGGCTACGCCGTCTTGGATGACCGTATGGTCCGCCCACTCCCAGATACAGCCGCCGATCAGCTTGGGGTAGGCATCAATAATGCGCCAGTAGTCCATCATATCGCCGGGGCCGTTACCCATAGCATGGGAGTACTCACACAGAAATACCGGTTGGGTCAGGTAGTCGCAATTGGCACCATACTCGCAGGACGGGGGATCAATATACATCCGGGAGAAAATATCCGCATCCAGACGCTCGGCATACATTTTCTTCTTTTCGTCCTTTGTATAGGTATACCCCGCCCAGCTTTCCCACCAGTCGGGATCATTTTTCCGGGAGCAGTCCTCGCAATGCACAAGTCGGGTGTTGTCCCGTTGGTGCACCCAGTCGATCATCGCCTTGTGGTTGACGCCGTAGCCGCTTTCGTTGCCGGTGGACCAGATAATCACAGATGCGTGATTCTTGTCCCGTTCCACCGCACGCTCCATCCGCTCCACATATTCTTTCTTCCACTCCGGACGCTGACAGGTCCAATCCATTGGGCAGCGGTCCACATCGTAGCTGGTCTTGTCCGTCTCGTTGCCGTAGCGGTTGCACAGACCGTGAGTTTCCAGATCTGCCTCCAGCACCACATAGAAGCCCATCTCATCACACAGCTCCAGAAAACGGGGCGTGGGCGGATAATGAGAGGTACGAATGCAGTTGATATTCAGCTTTTTCATCTGATGCAGGTCCAGCAGAATATCTTCCTCCGTCATCACCCAGCCCTTGGTGGGATGGGTATCGTGGTGGTTCACACCCTGCAGCTTCACCGGTACACCGTTGATCAGCAGCTCGTAATACTTCGAAATTCCGATGGTGCGGAAGCCCACCTTTTGGGTGATCACTTCGCCCTGATATTCAAATCTCAATTCATACAAATAGGGCTTTTCCGCATTCCAAAAAACAGGCTCGTCCACGGTAAACTCCGCTTCTGTGGCAGCCTCCTGAGAAGCGATTTCCGTTCCGTTGTCCAGCAGCGTGATCTTTGCACTGCCGTCAAACTTGATGCAGATACGGTTTTCTTCGGTGCGGATATCAATATCTCCAATATGCCCCTGCGGACGGGAAAGCAGATACACATCCCGGAAAATGCCGTTAAAACGGAAAGCGTCCTGATCCTCCAGATAACTGCCGCAGGTCCACTTCAGCACCTCTACCCGGACCGTATTGGTGCCCTTGACCACAAAAGGCGTAATGTCAAACTCCGCCTGCATGTGGTTGCCGGTGGTAAAGCCCACATACTGTCCGTTGATGCTCACCCGACCGGAGGAGGCCACGCCCTCCATCACGAAATAGGTGCGGTTGTCCGTATTTTCCACCTCAAATTCCCGTTCGTACACACCGCAGGGGTTGTCCGCAGGCACAAAGGGAAGGTCAACGGGATAAGGATAGTCCACATTGGTGTAGTTGGGATTCTCGTAGCCCTGAGTCTGCCAGCAGGAAGGTACCGGGGTCGTATCCCAGTCGGTGATATGCGCCTGCACATCAATATCCCGGGCATAGTACTTAAACCGCCAAGTGCCGTTGAGCAGAGTATACGCCCCTGCATTTGAGGGAATATAGTAGCTTCTGGGCTTGCAGCGATTCTCGCTTGTCTTTTGGGGATTCTCATAATACCGCATAACAAATCCTCCTTATGGGCAATTTCTGCCGTTAGTGTACCACGGTGGCAATAAAAATGCAATATTAAACTTGTCGACGGAAGGTTTTCCCGGCTTTGGGTTGACATTCCCTTTTAAGGGTGGTATAAGTATCATATTACATAGAAAGAGGCCGCTTATGGAAGACGGAAAGCATTTGGATTCTCATATATCTCTCGCGCTGGACATTGGTATGCAAATGCTGCTGGCCGGTGCCCAGATCAGCCGGGTGGAGGACTCCATCGGGCGCATTTGTAAAGCTCTGGGTGCGGTGGAAACCCATGTTTTCTCCGTTACCTCCGGTATCATCGTCACCGCCTTTGATGCAAAGGGCAACTCCGCCACCCAGCTGCGCAGAATTCACGCAGGCGGGCTGAATATGACCCGTCTGGAAAAGCTGAATCAGCTTTCCCGGGATATTTGCGCCAATCGGATCACAGACACGGAAATTCCCGGTCGTCTGGCACAAATCGAAGCCGGTTCCGATATGCCCCTTTGGGTGCTTTCCCTTGTGTACGCCCTGATTTCCGGCTCCCTGAGTGTTTTCTTCGGTGCTTGCTGGACGGACGGTCTGTGCGCCGCCGGCACGGGTGTGATTCTGTGCCTGCTGGAATACTGGATGAAGAAAATCAATCTGGATCATGTGTTTACCGTGTTTCTGGTTTCCCTGCTCACGGGCTTCTGTAACCGGGCATTGGTAATGCTGGGTCTGGGACAGAGCTACGACGCCATTTCCATCGGCAACATTATGCTGTTGATCCCCGGCATTGCTATGACCAACGCGGTACACGATATGTTTGTGGACGATATGCTCTCCGGTGTCAGCCGATTCTTCCGCTCGCTGGTCATTGCCTTTTTGGTGGCTTTTGCCTTTACCCTGCCCGGCGCCGGTTCCGGCAGCACACTGCTCATCAATCCCTTCCTGCAAACGCTGATGGGTGCGCTGGGCTCTGTGGGCTTTGCCCTGACCTTCCGCATCCGGATCAAGCGGCTGTTCTTTGCTTTCCTTGGTGGATTTTTAAGCTGGGGTACTTACTGCATTGCCGGTCTTTTTGTGGGGCACGAGGCACTTCAATACCTGATTGCAACAACGGTGCTGACTCTGTATGCAGAAGGTATGGCCCGCCTCCTGCGCTGTCCCTCCACCATTATGCTGGTTTCCGGCTGGATTCCCCTGATCCCGGGCGGTGCACTTTACTACAGTATCAGTGCGTTGGTGCAGGATAATATGAATCTGTTTGTGGACCGGATTCTGCATACCTTCATTTTGATGATTGCCATGTCTGCCGGTATGCTGATCGGTATGACCATCGTCCACTTCATCACGCCTCTGCGTCCCCATCGCAAACATACAAAGCGGCATTTGCTCCCTTGACATTCCCCCACCCCCGTGGTAAAATGAGTTTACTGTGAAGAACGGAAAGAGTAACGCGGAAAAGCTTTTCAGAGAGCCGGGGCCATCGGCTGAAAGCCCGGGCAAAGCGGAAGCGTGAAGGTGCGTCCGGGAGCAGGAATTGCATAAAAAGCGATAAATGAGAGTGGAACCGCGAGTTTAATTGACCCGCCTCTTGTACGATACTGTACAAGAGGCGTTTTTTAATATCAAAGAATATGGAGGAAACTGCTATGTATCTATACAATTCTACCACCCACAAGAAGGAGCTGTTCGTTCCTAACAACCCCGAGCTGGTGAAAATGTACACCTGCGGACCTACTGTGTATCACTATGCCCATATCGGCAACCTGCGCACCTACATTATGGAGGATGTGCTGGAAAAGGCCCTGCGCTACTGCGGTTACAATGTCAAGCGTGTTATGAACATCACCGATGTGGGCCATCTGGCAAGCGACGCTGACACCGGCGAAGACAAGATGCTCAAGGGTGCCAAACGGGAAAACAAGACCGTTATGGAGATCGCCCGTTACTACACCGACGCTTTCTTTGCCGACTGCGAAAAGCTGAACATCAAACGCCCCGATGTGGTGGAGCCTGCCACCAACTGCATCGACGAATATATTGATATGGTGTCCCGTCTGCTGGAAACCGGTAAGGCCTATTTTGCCGGGGGCAATGTATATTTTGATACCTCTACGCTGGAAAAATACTATGTCTTCGGCGACCACGACGAGGAAGATCTAGCCGTGGGTGTCCGTGAGGGTGTGGAAGAGGACAGCAATAAGAAGAACAAGAACGACTTCGTTCTGTGGTTTACCAAGTCCAAATTTGAGGATCAGGCCCTGAAGTGGGATTCCCCTTGGGGCGTGGGTTACCCTGGCTGGCATATTGAATGCTCCTGCATCTCTATGAAGCACCTGGGCGAGGATCTGGACATCCACGCCGGCGGCATCGACAATGCCTTCCCCCACCACACCAATGAGATTGCCCAGTCCGAAAGCTATCTGGGTCACAAATGGTGCAACTACTGGTTCCATGTCCACCACCTGAACACCGAAGGTGGAAAGATGAGCAAGTCCAAAGGCGAATTTTTGACCGTCTCCCTGCTGGAGAGCAAGGGCTATGACCCCATGGCCTACCGTCTGTTCTGTCTGCAGAGCCACTACCGGAGAAATCTGGTGTTCTCTTGGGAGAATCTGGACAACGCTGTGGTTGCCTACGACAAGCTTGTTGCCAAGATTGCGACCCTCAAGAACGAGGGCGAAATTGAGCAGGCTGTCTTTGAGGAACTGAAGAATAAATTCGTCACCGCCCTGAACGGCGACCTGAATACCTCTTTGGCTGTGACTGCCCTTTATGATGTGCTGAAAGCCAAGTGCAGCGATGCCACCAAGCTGGCACTGATTGCCGATTTCGACGCTGTTCTGAGCCTGAACCTGATTGCCGCCGCCCAAAAGCTGGCCGCAAAGCAGGCCGAGGAGGAAGCCGCCAATGCTGACCCCGAAATCGATGCACTGGTTGCCCAGCGTACCGAGGCCAAGAAGGCCAAGAACTGGGCAGAGGCTGACCGGATTCGTGACGAGCTGAAGGCCCGGGGCATCGAAATCATCGACACCCCTCAGGGTGCAAAATGGAGAAAAGTATGAAACTGCTGATTTTAGACGGCAATTCTGTTATCAACCGGGCTTTTTTCGGTGTCCGCCCCCTGACCACCCGGGACGGTCTGTTCACCAACGCCATCTACGGCTTTCTGAACATTCTGGAAAAGCTGGAACGGGAAGAACAGCCCGATGCCATCTGTGTGGCTTTTGACCTTCACGGTCCTACCTTCCGCCACCTGAAATACGATGGCTATAAGGCCACCCGTCACGGTATGCCTGACGAACTGCAGATGCAGATGCCCGTAATGAAGGATGTTCTGAAGGCTATGAATATCCCCATCTACGAATGTCAGGGCTGGGAGGCTGACGATGTGATCGGCACTGTGGGGCGTATCTGCTCCAACAACGGCTGGGAATGCGTCATCGCCACCGGTGATCGGGATTCTCTGCAACTGATCGACGAAAATGTGCACATCAAGCTGGTGATCTCCAAACCCGGGCAGACCACCGCCACCCTCTACACGGAAGAAAAATTCCGGGAGGAGTACGGCTTTGCGCCCAAAAAGATGGTGGACCTGAAGGCATTGATGGGTGACTCCTCCGATAATATCCCCGGTGTCGCCGGTGTAGGTCCCAAGACCGCTACGGAGCTGCTCATAAAATTCGGCAGTCTGGACGGCGTGTATGAAAACCTTGACGATGCATCCATCCGCCCCAAGCTCCGGGAAAAGCTGGAGGCAGGCCGGGAAAATGCCTATCTTTCCTATGATCTGGCAACCATCCGTCCGGAAGCCCCCATTGATTTTGAGCCGAAGGATGCCATTATTCAGCCCTATAATAAGCCGGAGCTCTATGCGCTGTTCCAGAAGCTGGAATTTGTCAAGCTGATCGACAAATACGGTCTGCGTGGCGTTCGGCAGAA
>SVLL01000040.1 GCA_015067935.1 Oscillospiraceae bacterium
GTGGGAGGAGGAGCTGCGCGACTTCCTGCCGGATAAAATTCTGGATGTACATACCCATGTTTGGCTGGATGAGCATCGGCACATTCTTGAAAAAGATCCCAATGAGGTAAAGCGTACTGTTTCATGGCCGAATCTGGTGGCACTGGATAATTCTATTGAGGATTTGCAGGAAACTTATCGTCTGCTGTTCCCGGGAAAGGATGTCAGCGCTCTGATTTTCCCCAACGGTGCGCCCACGGAGATTTCCAATGATTATGTGGCCGAATCTGCGAAGAAAGTCGGCTGGCCTGCCCTTTATTGGAGCAAACCCGGTCAGTCTGCCGATGAGGTGGAGCAAAAGGTGCGTGCCGGCGGCTTTTTGGGCATTAAGGCATACCTGAGTGACTCTCCCAAGTATTTGCCGGAAAATGAGATTCGTATTTTCGACTTTTTCCCAAAGCATCAGCTGAAGCGAATGGATGAGATGGGTGCGATTGTGATGCTCCACATTCCCCGTCCCGGCAGATTGAAGGACCCGGTAAATTTGGCCCAGATTCTGGAAATCAAAGAGGAATTCCCCAATCTGCGCCTGATCGTTGCCCATGTGGGCAGAGCCTACACTAAGGAAGATGTGGGCAATGCCTTCGAGGTACTCAAGGCAGCTCCCGATCTGATGTGGGATTTCTGTGCCAACTGCTGCGAGTACGCTATCACCGAGCTGATCCGCAATGTGGGTTCCAAACATGTGATGTACGGTACGGATATGCCCATTCTGAGAATGCGCACACACCGTATCGAGGAGAATGGCACCTATGTGAATCTGGTGCCTCCAGGACTGTACGGTGATGTAAGCGGTGATCCCCATATGCGTGAGGTGAGCCCGGAAGAGGCAGAAAAGATCACTTTCTTTGTATACGAAGAGCTGCTCAGCTTCAAGCGAGCCTGCGTGACCCTCGGTATGACAGCACAGGATGTTGAAGATATGATGTACAACAATGCTGTCCGGTTGATCGAGGGCGCAAGAAAGTCTATTTACGGTTAAGGAGGGTTTTTGTGAAGCAAGATCGTTTACAAGCTTTGATGGGCAGACTTTCCATTGTGCGAACTATGAGCTTGGCGGAGGCAATGGAATTGCTGGATGTTTCAGAATCCACTGCCCGACGGATGTTTGCGGAACTTGAGTATTCCGGTGCTGCGATCCGTACACACGGTGGTATCTGCTGTGTAGACAGAGCCCCCACCGCTTATTCCTTTGAATTCGGTGCGAAACTGAACATTGATAAAAAAGCCGCCATCGGTGCCGCCGCCTGCGATTTTCTGGATGACGGAGATGTGATCTTCTGTGATTCGGGTACAACCATTCAGTGTTTTTGCGCGGAGCTGGTACATAGGCTTCGTCGGGATAAGCTGAATATCAAGGTTTATACCAATTCTCTGGCAAATTTGGAGCTGCTGTCGCCCTATATTCCTGTGCATCTGGTTGGTGGTGAGTACAGAGCCAACCGTAAGGATTTCTGCGGACACATGGCCGAGCAGGCACTGAAGAGTGTGTATTTTACTAAGAGCTTTGTGGGTGCGGATGGGTGTGTGGATGCCGATATGTTCACCACCACTGACTTTGAGACTATGCGTATGAATGAAATTGCAATGGATCATTCCATGCAGTCGTATATGCTTGTAGATTCCTCAAAGTTTGCGTTATCGTCTCATGTGGCATATGCGCCGGTTAGTCGTATCAGCACCATCATTACCGACAATGAAATTTCCCGGGAAATACTGGAGAAGCTTCAAAAGACGCCTGCAAACATTGTTTGCGTGGATGTAAATCAAATTTAAGGGGATTAAACAATGAAACCTACTATTCGCGTACCTTATTTTGAAATAGGTACCAAAAATTATGTTTACGGCGACACCCTGTTGGAGTATGCCATAGCGGCTGACAAGGCTGCAGAGAAATATGACATTGATGTACTATTCATTTGTCCTGCAGTGGAGATCCGCAGAGTTTGCGAGAATACCAAGAATCTGATCGTTTTGGCACCTTATATGGATACCCTGCGCCCCGGTCGCGGTATGGCCGATGTGCTGCCTGAGGGACTTAAAGCAGCGGGCGCACAGGGCGTGGTTATCAACCACTGCGAAAAGCCCATGAGCCTGCCCCAGATGAAGGCAACCATCGACCGGGCAAGAGAGCTTGATATGCTTGTCTTTGCCTGTGCCGATACGCTGGCAGAGGCAAAGGCCATTGCCCAGCTGCATCCCGACATTATCAACCCCGAGCCCTCTGAGATCATCGGCGGTGGCAACGGTGTCAGCCCTATGGCCTATGTGAAGGACTCCATTAAGGTCATTAAGGAGATTTACGATGATATTATGGTGGAGCAGGCTGCCGGTATCACCAACGGTCAGCAAGTCTATGACTTCATTATGGCCGGCTCTGAGGCTGCCGGTGCGGCTTCCGGCATTATGAACGCTGCAGACCCCATTGCTATGATTGACGAAATGATCGCTGCCACCCGCCGGGCCGCGGACGATCTGAAAAAACAAAACGGCTAAGGAGGAAATACCGATGGTTTATAAGGAGTCGTTTAAACTGGAATCCCGTCACCGCGCGGTGAGCTTTCACGATATTACCGATCAGGTTAAGGAAATCTGCAAGCGGTCGAACCTGAAAGACGGCATTGTGGTGGTGTATTCTCATCACACCACTTGCTCCGTGATCACCCAGGAATGTGCCTTTGATATGTCTATGACCGGTTTGGAAACCCTGCAGCAGGATCTGGTGAATTGCTTTGAAGAGTGGATCCCCACCTGCCGTTATGAGGGACAGTACCTGCATCCCGGTCACAAGGCTTTGGTCTTTGCGGAGGAACACGGTGAAGATAACTTCGGCTGCCACAACACCGATGCCCATCTGCGCAGTTCCATTATTGGGCGCAATGTGACCATCGTCACCGTTGACGGTGAAATGGATCTGGGTGAATTTGGTCGTATCCACTTCATTGACTGGGATCAGACCCGCGGCCGTACCCGTACGGTTCAGGTTATGATCATCGGAGAATAACTGGGAGGTTAATTATGGCATTTAACGGAATCTTCGATTTTGCACCGGCTGAATGGCTGCCCCTGCAGGACCAGGAGCTGGTGGACCGCATTGGCTTGATGGAGATTGTTGATCATCAGGGCAAGATTTTTGAAAATCCTGAGTTTGAAGCGCGGGTAGTTTTTGATGTACATAACTATTTTGCCGCCGATCTGTTCCACCGTATCCGTATGTCCGATGTGGAGGATAAGAAGCTGGTACTGATTCTGCCTTCTCCTGAAAATGCTGTGTTCATCAGCGTTACGGAGAATCTGAATAAGTTCAATGTCAGCTGCCGGAATGTGCACATTTTCTTCCTCTATGAGTACGCAAACGAAAAGGGAGATGTAGCCCCTTGGAACAGCCCCTACAGCCGCAGCGGTCACTTTATGCGGTATTTCTATAACCGCTTGAAGGCAGAACTGCGGATGCCCATGGAGAATATCCATTTCTGGACCAAGGAAAATGTTGCAACCTACTCTGACGAGCTGGCCGCAATGGGCGGTGCGGATGTTGCCTATACAGCACTGAGCTGGTCCGGCGGCATCGGTGCAATCGACTATACCACCTTCCCGGCGGAAACTATGGACGAGCTGATGCAGCTCGGCAGCCGCCATGTGAACCTGATGATGGAAACCCAGGCACACGACAGCCTTCGCGGTATGTTTGGCTGCTCAGGCGACATTGCGAATGTGCCGCCCTGCGCAGTAACAATCGGTCCCAAGGATCTGGCTGCTGCCAAGTATCGTATTGATGTGGAGTACCTTTCCGCCTGCGGCGGTAATCCCAGTCTGCAGAAATTCCCTCTGAAGCTGGCATTGCTGGGCCCCGTAGATCCCAAGAATCCTGCTTCTATGATGCGTCTGCTGCCCGGCATCTGCTATATTGCAGAGAGCGTTGCTGCGCCCGGCTTCTACAAACCCAATAACCCTTGGCTCATTGACAAGCTTGCGGAAATTCGTGCAAAGGAGGAGGCATAATTATGAATCGTTCCTTGTTTGATTTTAATCCCCCCATTTGGCTGCCTACGCAGGACAAAGAGGTTTTGGAGCGTTGCCGTAATATCCGCCGTGAGGATATGGAGATCACCAACGAAAACGGCTATTCCATTCGGGTGGTGCCTCATCCCTGCAGTGCTATTACCGCTGAGTTGTTCAACTGGATCTGGAAGTCCGATGTAGAGGACAAAAAGACTGTTATCGTATTCCCAAACTCTTGGCGAAATGTCTATACAGCTGCGGTTGAGCTGTGCAACACCTTCAATGTATCCGGCCGTAACATTCACGCCTTCTGTATGGACGAATGGGCGGACGAGCACGGTAATGTTGCCCCCATTTCCTACGGCACATCTCTGGGTGGCAGCTTTATGCGTGAATTCTATCTGGCTTTCCGTGAGGACCTGCGTCCGCCACTGAAGCAAATGCACTACTACACCAACGAGAATTTCCCGTACTACTCTGATTTGATCGATGAGACCGGAGACGGCGGCGCAGACCTGATCATTTCCGCTACCGGTTGGATCGGACATACCGCGTTTATCGACCCCGGCACGAAGAAGTTCGCTGCGGACACTCTGGAAGAGTTCCTGCAGCTGCCCTCCGGTTTCGTGGACAACCACCCTTTGACCATTGCGCAAAACGCCGGCGGCTTTGGCTCCGGTGATATGTACCACACGCCCCGTTACTCCGTTTCTATCGGTCCCCGTGATGTGATGCACGCAAGGGACCATCTTGAGCGTCACGATTTGGGCTACACCGGTGGCTATAACAGCTGGGAGCGTATGATTTCCCGTCTGCAGCTGTATGGACCCGTATGCAAAGAAGTGCCGGCATCCATCTTCCAGCTGACTAAGGGCACGATCTATGTCAGCGAGGATATGGCCCGTCCCATTGAGCCGATGGATCTGGTTGCCATTTAATATGGAGTTCCGACAGATAACCCAAAACAAAAAGCAGTTTCTTGATCTGCTGCTTCTTGCTGATGAGCAGGAGAGTATGATTGACCGCTACCTGGATCAAGGCGAAATGTTTGTTTGCCTTGATCCGGAGGTGGTAGGGGAGTGCGTTGTTCTTGACCTTGGAGAAGGTATTTTTGAGATCAAAAATTTCGCAACTGCTCCGACCTATCAGGGCAAAGGATACGGGCGGGCTCTGATCGCGTTTATAATGAACCATTATAAAGACCGTTGCAGACAGATGCTAGTAGGTACCGGCGATAGTCCGCTGACGCTGCCCTTTTACCAAAAATGCGGCTTTCGGGAGCATCACAGAATCAGGAATTTCTACACAGACAATTATGATCACCCTATTTTCGAGGCCGGGGTGCAGCTCGTGGATATGGTTGTGCTCTGCCGGGAATATGAGGAGGGAATTAGATGAAAGCGATCATCAACACCAAGCTTGTGATGGAGGAAGGCATCATCTGGGACGGTGCGCTGACCTATGAGGGCAGCAAGATCGTTCAGGTTGGTTGGGCGAAAGATGTTACGATCCCTGCCGATGCGGAAATCATCGATGCCAAGGGCCTTTATACTGCGCCCGGTCTTATCGATATCCATAATCACGGCGGCGGAGATTGGCTCTTTGCGCAGGATCCTCTTTATTGTGCCGAGTTCTTTCTGAAACACGGACAGACCACCATTTTGCCTACTTTCTACCATAATCTGGATATGGAAACCATGCTTGCCGGTGCGGAAAAGATCCGTAAGATTAACAAAACCGGTGCAGGTAGAGCCATTGACGGACTGTATATGGAAGGTCCCTTTATGAGCCTTTCGGGCAGCTTCCGTAATCAGATCAAGTGGGAGGATAAGATCACTGCTGAGGATTATGTGCCTCTGATTGAGGGCCTGGGTGATATGGTCCGGGTTTGGGCCATCGACCCCCAGCGGGAGAATATCGAGGAGTTTATGGCATACGCCAAGGAACATACGCCAAATGCGATCTTTGCGCACGGTCACGGAAGCGCAAGCTCCGATGAAATCCGCGCTCTAGCGCATTACGGTGTGAAGGTCAGAACCCATATCACCGATTCCGGCGGTCCCAATGGCCGCGCTCAGGGCACAGCCGGAGCAGGCGGTGACGAATACTGCCTGAATGAACCGGATATGTATGCCGAGCTGATTTGTGATGAGACCGGCATCCATATTGTACCGGATCTGATTAAGGTCCTCGTGCGTACCAAAGGCGTTGAAAAGATCTGCCTGATCACCGACTCCATGCCCAAGCAGGGTGACCATAAGAACAACGAGGCAGAAGGGATTTGGTTCGGTCCTGATCTGAACTACGATGACACCGGTTGGCTTGCCGGCAGCCGTATGACACTGGAAAACGGCGTGCGCAATATGATGACCCACACCGGCTACGGCTTGTGTCATGCTATCCGAATGGCGACGCTGAATCCTGCCAAACTGCTGGGTATTGACCACCGTGTAGGCAGCCTGAAGGCCGGCAAAACCGCGAATCTGATTATCATTGATGATGCTGTGCGTGTGAAGAAAGTCATTCTGGAAGGCGACCTGATGGTTGAAGATGGCGAACTCGTCAGTTAATTGCATAACGAATGCCCCGGATTGCTCCGGGGCATTATTTTTACATATCAAATGCCGGGTTCATACAGTATACATTCTTCTGATTAAGCTTCTGCCGTAACTGCTGCAGGCTTTCGCCGAAGCGTTGGAAATGCACGATCTCCCGCTCCCGCAGGAACTTGATCACATCGTTTACATCGGGATCATCGGAAAGCCGCAGAATATTGTCATAGGTCACCCGTGCCTTTTGCTCTGCCGCCAAATCCTCTGTAAGATCCGCGATGGGGTCACCCTTTACCTGCATACTGGCGGCTGTCCAAGGGAACCCGGAGGCCGCAGCAGGGAAGACCCCGGCTGTGTGGTCAACAAAATACTGTTCCAATGGGGTGTTCTCGATATCCTTCTCCTTCAAATTTCGGGTCAGCTGATGGATGATCGCTGCCACCATTTCCAAATGGCCCAATTCTTCCGTTCCGATGTCCGTCAAAAGGCCCTTCTGGTCATCAAAGGGCATGGAATACCGCTGGGAGAGATAACGCATAGATGCGCCCAACTCGCCGTCAGGGCCGCCGTACTGGCTGATAATGACCGATGCCAATCGGGGATTGGGACGGGCGATTTTTACGGGATATTGCAATTTCTTATCATATACAAACATATTCAGCCCTCCTTATTCGCCGCATATTCCCAAGGCCATGGATCATCCAGCCACCGATATTTGTCGCCCTTAGTTGGCATTGTGTGCTTCAGGGGAGAAGATTCGTTGTACTCCATCATACCCTTGTGGTACATCTTCTGGTAATTGCGGTAAAGCTCCAGAGCTTCCTTATCGTCGGGGTGAGTATCCAGATAAAGTGCAAGCTCCTGTATCATGAATGCAACTGTCTGCAGCTCTGTTTTGGCTGTAACGGGCTGCTCCTGCTGATTTACCATTCCCATAAAGGGCAGATCCAGACCCGGGTACAGTGTGCCGCGAACCAATGCCCTTCGGGGTTCATAACGGGGCGGTGCATCCAGCTGAAAAGGTACATAGGGATTGGCCAACGGGGCCATTGCCGGAAGCCGACCTTCACAGCCTTTGTTCATATAAGCATCAGCGTTCACATATATTCCTCCTATCATATTCAGATGGGAACTGTCGTTCCCGGTCATACTATGACGCAAGTGGGGGAAATGTTCTGTTGTGGGCGGCTTGTGCATAATAGTATGGGGAGGTGTTGTCCATGAATCGTCATAATTGGGTTAGCTTTGTGCCGTTTTATCTATTGGTTGTTATTGTATTCTTAGGAATTGCCCACATTGGCAATATGACTGTAACTACCGTCAACCAGCAACGGCCGGTCCAGCGGCAGCAGAGGATTGTAATTGATGCCGGCCACGGCGGAATTGACGGTGGTGCGACCTCCTGCACAGGGGTTTTGGAAAGCCATATCAATCTGGAAATTGCCCTAAGGCTGGAGCAGGTCTTTCACCTTATGGGTTATGAAACCGTGATGATACGCAGTGTAGACGAGTCCGTCTACACAGAGGGAAATACCATTGCTTCCCAAAAGGTTTCCGATCTGAAGGAGCGTGTGCGTATTTGTAACGAAACTAAGGGAGCGATTCTTGTCAGTATACATCAAAATACCTTTCCTGACCGGCAATATCGGGGCGCGCAGGTGTTTTACGGAAAAAATCCGGACAGTAAGCAGTTGGCGCAGAATGTACAGGAACAAATGATTGTCCAGCTGAATACCTCAGGAAGCCGTAAAGCCAAGCAGGGGAGTGGTATATATCTATTGGAGCATATCACCTGTCCGGGGATCCTAATTGAGTGTGGCTTTATAACCAATCCTGTGGACGAGAAACTTTTGAGGGATGACGCATATCAAAAGAAGCTCTGCGCGGTTATCGCCGCAACTGTCAGTTCCTACATAGGTCTTGACGGCACTGGTTCAACTTGATATAATTGCCATATTACAGAGAAAAGGAGAATCAAGATGGCTTTTTGCAAGGATTTTGTCTGGGGTGCTGCTACTTCATCGTACCAGATCGAAGGTGCGTGGAATGTGGACGGCAAGGGTTTAAATATTTGGGATGTGTACTCCCATCAGCCCGGCACCATCGATGATGGCAGTACCGGTGATGTGGCTTGCGATCACTATCATCGCTTCCGCGAGGATGTAAAGCTTATGAAAGAAATGGGGCTGAAGGCCTATCGATTCTCCATCAGCTGGGCGCGGATCTTCCCCAAGGGATACGGCGAGGTCAATGAAAAGGGTGTTCAGTTCTATTCTGATCTGATCGATTGCCTGTTGGAAAACGGCATTGAGCCTTATATCACCCTTTACCACTGGGATCTGCCCTATGAGCTGCATAAAAAAGGCGGCTGGATGAATGAGGAAATTGTTCAATGGTTTGCGACTTATGCCGCAGAGGTGGTAAAACACCTTTCCGACCGCGCTACTTACTTTATTACCTTCAATGAACCGCAGGTATTTATTGGACACGGATGCCTGATGGGCGACAATGCGCCCGGCTATAAATCCACCTACCAAGATGTGTTCCAGATGGCCCATAATGTTCTGAAGGCACACGGTGCAGCGGTGAAGGCTATGCGTGCGGCTGCGGTGCGTCCCATTAAGATCGGTTATGCGCCTACCTGCTCTGCCCATTATCCGGCCAGTGAAAGGGTAGAGGATATTGAAGCAGCGCGGCAGCATCTGTTTGAATGTCCGCCTTTGGGTGAGCGTGTACTTTGGAATGTTAGCTGGTGGAGTGATCCGATTATCTTTGGTCACTATCCCGAAGACGGGTTGGCACTATACAGAGACTATCTGCCGCAGATCACCGCGGAGGATATGGCTCTGATCAGCCAGCCCATTGATTTCTATTGCCAGAATATATATAACGGTCACGAGACGGCAGCCGGTCCTGACGGAAAACCCTACGAAACCCAGCGTCCTTTTGGGTATCCATTAAATGCGATGGTATGGCCCGTCACTCCGGAATGTCTGCATTGGGGGCCCCGTTTCCTTTATGAGCGGTACAGACTGCCCATTTACATCTCGGAAAACGGAATGTCCTGTCACGATGCGGTCTCCCTTGACGGAAAGGTGCACGACCCTAACCGGATCGACTTTATGCAGCGGTATTTACTGGAGTACGAAAAGGCTGCCCGGGACGGTGCTGATATCCGCGGCTACTTCTACTGGTCGTTGATGGATAATTTTGAGTGGACTTATGGTTATAACGGCAGATTTGGCCTGGTCTATGTGAACTTTCAAACACAGGAGCGGATCCTGAAGGACTCTGCATACTGGTACAAGAATTGGATTGAGGAGCATTCCTGATGGCAAAGACAAAAACCGTCTTTTTCTGCACGGCCTGCGGCAATGAGACACCCAGATGGATGGGGCGTTGCCCCGGCTGCGGTGCGTATAATACGATGCAAGAGCATATTGAAAAGCCGGTTGCTCCCGGAAGGGCAAAATCTGCCCCCGTCGGTATGAGCCGACAGCCCCAGATGCTCTCTCAGGTCGACAGCGGCGACGAGCTGCGGTTTTCTACCGGAATGGGTGAACTGGATAGGGTTTTGGGCGGCGGCGCCGTAGCAGGCTCGCTGGTGCTTGTGGGCGGCGCACCGGGGGTCGGCAAATCCACTCTGCTGCTGCAAATCTGCAACAGCCTTTGCAAAGGGAGAAGCGTGCTTTATGTTTCCGGAGAGGAGAGCGAGCGGCAGCTGAAGCTCCGTGCGGAGCGTCTGGGTGTATCTCCTGAGGGACTCTACATTCTCTCTGAAACCCGTTTGACGGATATAATGGAATCTGTCGAGAACCTAAAGCCGGATATTCTGATTATCGACTCCATCCAGACCCTATATAACGAAGCTAGTGACTCTGCTCCCGGCAGCATCTCCCAGGTGAAGGATTGCACGATGTCGCTGATGCAACTGAGTAAGAGCAGTGGCTTGACCGTTTTTGTTGTGGGTCATATCAACAAGGACGGCAATATTGCTGGTCCCAAGGTTTTGGAACACATGGTGGATTGTGTGATGTATTTCGAGGGCGATCCCAATACATCCCACCGGCTGCTCCGGGCTGCGAAGAACCGATTTGGTTCCACCAATGAGATCGGCGTATTTGAGATGGTAGACAAGGGCCTTCGTGAAGTTCCCAACCCCTCTCAGATGCTCCTTGAGGGGCGTCCGCAGGGCGCAAGCGGCACTTGTGTTGCCTGCGTGATGGAGGGCACGCGTCCGGTATTGGCCGAGGTTCAGGCCTTGGTGACCAAGACCAGCTTCAATGTGCCCCGTCGGGCAGCAGACGGCTTTGATTATAACCGTGCGGTACTGCTGATGGCTGTAATGGAAAAGCGTGCCGGTCTGCAGCTGAATCTGTTTGATGCCTATCTGAATGTCATTGGCGGACTTCAGCTGAATGAACCAGCGGCAGATCTGCCTGTCGCATTGGCGGTTGCATCCTCTTATCGGGACAGTGTGATTGCCGATGATCTTGTAGCTATCGGCGAAATCGGTCTGACCGGTGAAATTCGCTCCGTATCCAATATGGATCAACGGCTCGCAGAAGTTGCACGATTGGGCTTTGCAAAGGTAATCGTGCCAAAATACGGCTCAGATAAGCTGGAGATTCCTGCCGGCTTGACCGTCTACCGGGTGCGCAACATCCGGGAAGCTATTGAGGTTGCAATGTAAAAGATTACCCCGGGAGAAATCCCGGGGTTTTTTATGTCAATTTAGCATTCTTTTTATGTATTCTTCAATATCTTCAAGTCCTTGGGCACCCTTTGCACCCGGATAAGCACTTTTCATATAGACAAGGCCTCGGTCAGTTTTAAGGAAAGCCCAGCGCATTCCGTCGCCCAGGCCGCAGGGTGTCAACTCCTTAAGGTACAAAACAGCACCGTTTTCCTCCCAAAAGGAATCATCATCGTAAACAATAGGCATAAATATGCCTTCCATACCGACACTCAACCGCCTGATGACACCCGTATCCTCTACATTATGACCTATATTGATGCCACAGGGAAGAAGTACCCTAATCTCAGAATTAAGTGTCAAATTTCCCTTAAAGACTTTGCTGATCCTAATAGTTGCTATGCATCGGATTGCCGTATTTCCATTGAAATCGATAGATACATTTTCAAGCCTTATTACAATTCCACGGAAAATGTACAGGTTCTCCATGCCAAACATTTCTTCCTCGGACAAAGGAGCCAAGTCTGACTTGATTTTAGGAATTTGACCTTCATAGTTATAGGTGACCTTCGCGGTGCTTTTGTTTTGTAACGCTGGTTTATCAGTGGATTTGTCAGAATACCCAAAGAACGCAAGTATACTGACAATCAGACAAAGACAAGCTGCCACAGCTGCATAGCGCAGCCAATTGACTTTTTTAGGTTTCTGGTCGGCTGCTTCAATGTACGCAGGATCAATTAAGCTCATTTTATCCAGTAATGCGTTACCGCTCATAGACTGTAACCCTCCTTTTGAAGCTTCTCCTGCAGCCGGTTCCTGCAACGGAAAAGCGTGGTTTTAACATTACTCTGTGAAAGGTGAAAGCGTCGAGAGATCTGTGCAACGGAATCCATATACCAGTATCGACGAATGAAAATATTGCGCTTTTCTGCATCCAGCTCACCCAGAAAATCGTTCAGAATCGCCTGTAATACCATATCGTCCAGACGGGTTTCCAAATCGACAGGGGAGGGGAGGCATTGCTGCAGCTCTGCACTCAGCTCGCAAATAAAGGCGTTACGCTTTAATCGACTTCGATCCCTGCAGCAATTCAAGGAAATGTGACGGACGATTCGGGCAAGATATGCGTAAAGATATGTGCGAGGCTCGTTGGGGGGAATGGTATTCCATGCCTGTATGTAGGTGTCGTTTTCACATTCCTCTGCAGTTTGGCGGTCTGCAACGATGGCGTACGATAGGGAACGCAGGCGTTTGCCGTATTTATCGGCAGTTTGCTTCACGGCATCATCGTCCCGCAACAGATACAAGTCTATTATTTTGCTGTCTTCCATAGCTTTTCTCTCCTTTCTTTTCTGATTGAAAGGCCCTTCACTTTAATAAGCACCGTTTTAGATGGGTTGGTTACAAGAAAATTATAAAAAGGAACGATACCTTTGTCAAATGGTATCGTTCCTTGCGTTTTAGCCCGTAACTACACAGTAATCCAAGAGTGTCTCGTAGGTTTGGGTGGGTGCACCGCCGTTGACCGTTTCCGCAGTGAGAATCAGCTTCAGCTCATCACCGAACTTCAGGTCCGGAAGCTGAACGGAAATGCTGGGATAGACAGGGTTATCCCGGTTGTTAACAGAGGGAACATCGATGGTCTTTTTGAAAGCGTCCAGATAATCACCCTCCCAAATTACTGTGCCATTGAGCATCAGAGAAATGGTGATATGTTTGTAAGCAACTACGGTTTTGTTAAAGATGTGCGGGGTATGAATCCCCTCGTTGTAGGTGTATATTGCCGTATTGCGGGGGATCAGAACCGACTCTTCCCGCTGAAGTCTGTCAAAATTCGGATTCTCAGGCTCCAGATGGAATGTGCAATAGGTGCCGATATAGTTGATACCGCGATCCTTAAAGGTCAGGGTATCCGCAACCTGGCTGCTGAAATCGCTAAAGAGTACAAAGGACCACCTATAGCCATCTGTAATAGGACAGTCGAACTTAGCAATATACCAATTATGGTATTCGCTCCATGTGCAATGGATCAGCTCGTCGTAACCGGTGGAAGGGTTCTCAACCCACAAAAACGGCTTTGCATTTTTCTGATAATACTTGGGAGTCATGTAGCAGGTAATGCTGACATTCTCCATTTCAGCATCGCAATTCGCCTGAAAATATACATCTGTGATCAGCTTTTGACCCTCCAGCTGACCCATAATTAACGCATTCAGATCGGTAAGCTGTTGTTTTAAGGCATTATTGTCGCTATTCAGACCGGAGATCTGTTGATGCAACACTTCGTTTTTGTCGCTCAGTTGCGCAATGCGCTGCCCCAGATAGGCAAAGGCAGCAATAAATATAGCAAGGGCGCAGACAAGGGCAGTGATGCGCCACCAAAGCCGCCTTTTAGGCGGTTGGTACTTGGCAATCAGATGTTCCACCGTATGCAGCTGTTCCTCGCTGAACCCGGAATCATTTTCAACGCCAAGAAGCCAACCCACATTCACATCAAATATTTTTCCCAGTGCGATGAGCTTGTCAATTTCCGGAATAGCTGCATCCGACTCCCACTTAGATACTGCCTGCCGAGACACTGAAAGCTGCTCAGCAAGGGTCTCTTGGGACATGCTCATAAGCTTTCTTCGGGATGCGATCCGTTGTCCGATTGTAAGTTGATTCATAAATTTGCCTCCTTTAAAATTGGTGATGAGCCAATTTTAGATGCAAATGTGCTGATTTGCTACCAACCTGCAGGTTGCGTTTGTCAACCATCGTTTGCAACGGGCAAATTTCTGTTGCACAGCTGCCAAAATGCCACCGCGGCGGCAGCAGCTACATTCAGGGAGTCTACTCCGTGGTGCATTGGAATGATTACATTATAATCGCAGTTTTCTATGGTTGCAGCGGCAAGACCGTCGCCCTCCGTGCCCAGCACAATGGCCAGCTTATGTTCTTTGGCGAGAGCGGGATCCGCAATGGAGATTGCCTTGTCATTGAGAGCCATTGCTGCTGTTTTGAATCCGGAAAGTTTCAAATATGACTGCCAATCCGATGTTTCATTGTCAAAATAAGCCCAAGGAATTTGGAAAACCGTTCCCATACTGACGCGAATTGCGCGCCGCAAAAGGGGATCGCAGCAGCTCTGTGTCAGTAAAACGCCGTCCATACCAAGTGCGGCGGCACTGCGAAATATTGCGCCGATATTCGTGGAATCTACGATGCCATCCAGCACAGCGATACGCCGGGCATTTTGACAGACGGCAGCAGGGGGCAGGGGAGCGGGCCTGCGCATCGCGCACAGAACACCTCGGGTCAATTCATAGCCGGTCAGGGCGGCAAGAATTTCCCGATCGGCCGTATAAACGGGAACATCCGGACATCTATCCAGCAGCTCTTTTCCGTCGCTCAAAATATGTTTTCGCTCCATCAGAAACGAAAGCGGCACATAGCCGGCATTCAGAGCAACACGAATGACCTTGGGACTTTCCGCAATGAAGATTGCTTTGTCGGGTTCCTTACGGTTGCGCAGCTGGGCTTGCGTCAGCCGCGCGTAAGCATCCAGCTCCGGGGCTGAAATATCGGTAATCTCAATGATATTGGACATAATCATTCCTCGTCCTCATCTGTACCGGAGAAGTCCAGTTTTGAAATAGGGTTTGCCAGTGATGCGATCTTCAGCTCGGTGTTTTCAATATGGGTGTAAATTTGTGTCGTGTTCAGGTTTTCATGTCCCAAAACCTCCTGCACGGTTTTTACATCCACACCGCCGGAAAGCATCATTGTGGCTGCAGTATGACGGAGCTTGTGGGCAGAGAACTGGGTAGAATCCAAACCTGCCTGCAGAAGTGCCTTTTTTACAAGACGATGTACAGCAGTAACGCTGATTCTGTTTCCGTCACGGGAGCCGAAAAGAGCGCGATTGTCGCTGAGAACCTTTTTGTTGCGCTCCTCAAGGTAGGCGTCAATTGCCTTGCGGCAGGCAGTTCCGAAGTAAACAATCCGCTCCTTATTGCCCTTGCCGACAACACGGATGCGATCCTCGTAAACATCCGTCAGGTTAAGGCCTACCAGCTCACTGCGACGAATGCCGCAGTTTAAAAAGAGCATCAAAATGGCGTAGTCCCGTTTCGCATTCTGCCCGGAAACCGCCTGCAAAAGTGCTGCGGATTGCTCCAAAGTCAGGTATTTTGGCAGGCTTTTGCGGAGCTTGGGATACTCAAAGTCAGCAACGGGGTTTTCGGCCAACTGCTTGGTACGCACTGTAAGGTATTTGTAAAACGACTTAAGGGCAGACAACTTTCTGGCGCGTGCAGTAGGGGAGATGCCATATTCCGGAACAGCTGCATCGGGATCTGCGGTACGGTCGTGTGCCAGATAGGAAAGAAAATCGTATATGTCCGAAGTGGTAATACTGCGAATGAAGTTAATGTCAATGTCCTTGATGGGAATGTCATCAAGCCGGGAACGGATGGGCATATCACTTCGCATCAACTTCATAAAACGGAAGAACATCCGCAGATCCAGATAATATTCGGAAATGGTTTTCTCGGACTGACCCTTGATGGACTCGTGATAAACAAGAAAATCCCGTACGATCTGCGGACAATCAGAATATTTTTGCATAAGCAGCTCCTTAAATAATCCTAGTAGTGTAGTCTGGACAAAGATTGACAAAGAGTTATAAATATTATATCATAGTGAAGAGCAAAGTCAAGAAATGACTGGATTCATCCACGGCAATTGAAAGTGAAAGAGAGGTATATGCATTATGGAAATTATTTATGACATTTTCGACTTCGTCAGCGAAATCTTTGAGGAAGTAATCGAATTCATTACAGATGACCTGCTGGACCCGATCATTGATTTCATCGGCAGCCTGTTCTAAGTAACATTACTTAACCTGATTTGGCAAACCAGCCCCCAAGGCGTCAGGCTAGGGGGCAAAACCATGAACATCGCTAACGCAACAAAATAAAAATTTTGTTGCGTTAGAAGTGGTTTTTCAGAGTAGAATTAACAAAGTGGCGTTTTGGGACTGATTTATGATACTTTTAGCAAATACTGTATTATATGACTGTAATGCTTTCTGTTGCGTAATATTGCTGCAATGCAACCTATTACATCCTTTACGACAAGTCATTTCATCTTTATCTAAAAAGATTAATTTTTCTCAAGCACTTTACAATTGCCCGTTCAGCTTGTAAAATATACTCATCAAATCCTTTACTTATTTGGAGGTATTTATATGAGTGTTAAACGAATTGGTGTACTTACCAGCGGCGGCGATGCTCCCGGCATGAATCCCTGCGTTCGTGCTGTCGTCCGTACCGCAACCTATCACGGCATTGAATGCTACGGTATCCGCCGTGGCTACAACGGCCTAATTAACGGTGACATCTTCAAGCTGGATGAAAAAAGCGTTTCTCACACAATCAATCGTGGTGGTACCATTCTCTACACTGCGCGCAGCAAGGAATTTATGACCGAAGAAGGTCAAAAAAAGGCTGTTTCTACCTGCAAATTCCTGGGACTGGATGGTATCGTTGCCATTGGTGGTGACGGCACATTTCGCGGTGCCCGTGCTCTGAGTAAGCACGGCATCAATGTGATCTGCATCCCTGCTACCATCGATAACGATATCAGCTGCACCAATTATTCCATTGGTTTCGATACTGCTGCCAATACTGCTATTGAATGCATCGACAAACTCCGGGACACTATGCAGTCTCATGAGCGTTGCTCTGTTGTCGAGGTTATGGGACGCGCCGCCGGCTTTCTCGCTATGTATGTGGGACTCGCTGTGGGAGCGACAGCTGTCCTTGTGCCAGAGAAAGAAATCGATTTTGAAAAGGATGTAATTGAAAAGATCCGTCAGGCACGCTTCAACGGCTTCAGCCATTATATGATTGTTGTGGCCGAAGGAGCTGCAAGTGCTGCCGATGTTGCCGCAAAGATCAAGGATGCTATAGATCTGGATCCCCGTGTGACGGTCCTTGGTCACATCCAGCGCGGTGGTGTTCCAACCGGTCGGGATCGTATCAACGCCACCAAAATGGGCTATTTAGCAGTAGAATTGCTTCTTGCCGGGCAGACAAACCGCATTGTTTGTACTCATTCCGGCTCCTTTACGAATATTGACATTGACGAGGGCTTGGAAATGTCCAAGAGCATCCAGCAGATTGAAGTGGATGTGCTGGCGGCAATGACGGGTCTATAACAGCTCTCCCCCACCAATGTATAAAAAATGCCAACTGTGTTTCAAAACGCAGTTGGCATTTATGCTTTTGGATGGCATTTTGCGTATACAGATTTTAGCTTTTGATTGACCATTTGTGTGTAAAGCTGTGTGGATGAAATGTCGCTGTGGCCCATCAGCTCCTGCAAGGAACTGAGATCCGCACCGTTTTCCAGCAAATGCACAGCAAAGCTGTGGCGCAGCGTATGGGGTGTCAATTCCTTTTCGATATGTGCTGTTTCCTGATAGTGCTTCAGAATCTTCCAGAAGCCCTGACGGCTCATCCGCACACCGCCGACATTAACAAACAGAGCCTTCTCCTCAGGCTGAGCCAGCATTCCGGCGCGAACATTTCTGATGTACACCGTCAATGCCCGAAGAGCTGCCGGATACAGTGGAATTGTACGGGATTTTCTTGCACCGTCACACTTGATAACTCCCAGCTCCAGATTTACAGCATCAATATCGAGGCTCAGAAGCTCGGTAACGCGCATGCCGGTGGCATACATAACCTCCAGCATTGCCTTATCGCGGAAACCTTTGGCATCCACACAGGCAGGCTGAGCAAGCAGCAGCTCGATCTCCTTGCCGGTGAGGATCTGAGGAAGCTTCTTTTCGCCACGGTCCACGCGGATGTCCATCACGGGGGTGTTCTCCAGAAAACCGGAGGAAACCACATAGCTATAGAAATTCTTCAGGCTGGCGAGCGTCCGGGAAACAGTCGCAGCTGAGCGGCCATCGGACTCCAAATGAGACAGATAACCGCTGATATTCACTTGTGCGGCGTCCACCACATCCATACCCTCATTATCTTGGAGCCAATCGGCAAACTGCCGGATGTCCCGCATATAAGAAGCGATGGTGTTGGCGGATGCTTGCTTAACCTTAGACAGGTAATTTTCATAAGCACCGATCAAGTCCAACATGAATTGCGTACCTTCCCATTGTTTCGTAAGTATTTATCAGTTTCGCCAGAAACGGCGAAACTAAGGCGTAATCAATCATTCCAATCAAGCTGCATACGGCAATCAAAGATACCCATGGCAGAGATATGCTTTGTCTGCGCAATTTGATAATCGCAAGATAGAAAAGCATTGGTGTCAACACCAGCTGTGGAAGCAGAAGCAGCACAGAAATCAGCCAGCCGGCTGAACCATAAGTGATCCTGATCGACATCAACGCTGCAGACAGCAGAAATAAGGCAACTCCGCAAACGCAATAAACAAGCCAAGGCTTGGAATGAATAAGAATGTAAAACGAAACAAGATAAGGTAATACTGTGATTGCAGCACCGACGATCGACACACGGCAGCTAGCTGCCATGCGCATCAGAAGCATATATGAATGGTCTGCATTTACAGCAAAAGCAGCTCCGGCAACCGCACACAAGAATGCGAAAAAAGCAAGAATGCATAATTTCAACCTGAAATCCTGCATAATCGAATTTGTCGGAAAGGCGGAAAGCATCAAATTGTCCTCCTTAAGACGCAGACGGTCAATAGAAGGAACAAAGTACGATAACCGTAAATACGCTATTACTATACTCCAATTCCCCATCAAATGCAAGGGTTTTTGACCATCTTTGCGATTTTTGTAAATTATGACAATAATTATGTCAACATTATTATGTTAACTATTGCAACTGTTTTGGGATAATTTGTGCCCACGCCCTTCAGAATGCATAGATGTTGGGTGTGCATAAAAATGCAGGCACTAAATATTGATTTTGCAAGAGAACCTGCAAAATTGCTCAATAAGGTAAATAAAATTTACCTTATGTGCAAATTGCACAAATCACCGATAAGACTTTCTTCTCTTCCATCCTGTGTGCGACTTCTTCGACGGCCAAAAAGCAATGATACCGCATCCAAGAAGCACCATCAAGGCCGACCGGCCAAAACCGGCGTATTCCCCTTCAAAGAATAAGGCTGTGATGCCCAGCAGCACAAGATAATAGACAAGGCCTGACAGCAAGCAGATCTGCAGCCGCATTTTCTTGACGCATGCAGTTGCCGTTAGTGCCCCCAATGCCGCAGATAGTGCTTGTATGCAGGATGCCGCAGCAGAACCACTGCCCTCCCCCACTGTTCCACCGGCAATTAAGATAGCCATCACAGCTGAACCCGTAAGGGTAACCACTACGCTTACCAGAATTGCCAATGCCAGACCTCCGGGGATCCCCAATTCCGCTTTCTTTGTTCTGATCATAATACCCCTCCTTTGCTACAGACTATTCGCACAGAGCAAAAAAAGAAC
>SVLL01000041.1 GCA_015067935.1 Oscillospiraceae bacterium
CGCACTACGCAAAACGCAGTGCGGACTTCTGTCTTACTTCAGGCCGAAACGCTTGTTGAAACGGTCAACACGTCCACCGGTGTCAACCAGCTTCTGCTTGCCGGTATAGAAAGGGTGGCACTTGGAACAGATCTCAACACGGATCTCCTTCTTGGTAGAGCCGGTAGTAAAGACATTACCACAAGCGCAGCGAATGGTAGTCTGTTCGTAGTTGGGATGGATACCTTCCTTCATTTTGTTCACCTCTTTCTTCGTAGTTAAAGGGCATAGTTACCCCAGCAATCTTTAATCGCCCGGATATCATAACACATAGTTTCACAGAATGCAAGCATTTTTTTCGTTATTTTTCAAAAAATATCGGATCGATCTGCCGATCTTTAAAATAGAACTGTCGATCGCGCTCTCCGATCTCCCGCAAAACGCGGCACGGATTACCTACCGCCACCACATTGGCAGGAATATCCTTCGTCACCACGCTGCCTGCACCGATGACGGTATTGTCCCCAATGGTCACACCGGGCAGCACGATCACACCGGCTCCCAGCCAGCAGTTTCTGCCGATACGCACCGGCATATTGTACTGCAGCCCCTGCTCCCGCAGTTCCGGGCAGATGGGGTGTCCGGCTGTGGCGATGGTTACATTGGGACCGAACATCGTATGATCCCCCACATAAATATGGGTATCATCCACCAGCGTGAGATGAAAATTGGCGTAAATACCGTTGCCGAAATGGACATGCTTGCCGCCAAAATTTGCATAGAACGGAGATTCCACATAGCAATTCTCTCCCAGCTCTGCAAACATCTGCCGCAGCATTTCTTCCCGTACCTTTGGACAGGTGTGGGGGATTTCGTTGTACTGCCTCACTCTGTCAAGATAGACCATCTGCTGTGCAAGCAGCTCCTGATCTGTCGGCTGGTAAAGTGCACCGCTGTGCAATTCTTCCCGCTCACACATATCAAAATGCCCAGTTGCCGTTGCGGAAGATGGGAACCACCTTGCCGTCAGCACAAATGGCATCGATATTCATACTGTCGCAGCCGATCATAAAGTCCTCGTGGATCATAGAGTCGTTGATGCCCAGCGCGCGGCACTCTTCCAAGGTCTTGTTGTGATGATCCCGGATGGTATCGGGGAAGCCCATACCCACTGCCAAATGGCAGGCAGCGTTCTCATCGAACAAGGTATTATAGAACAGAATGCCGGACTGGCAAATGGGGCTCTCCTGCGGCACCAGTGCACATTCACCCAGATAGGCTGCACCCTCGTCCATAGAAAGCATGGTATTGAGCAGCTCCTCGCCCACTTCTGCCTTGGCTTCCACAACCTTGCCGTTTTCAAAGCGCATAAAGAACTTGTCGATCAGCTGACCCTGATAGCTCAGGGGCTTTGTGGAATAGACGATACCCTCAGCCTTGCCCTTCATGGGGGAGACAAAGCACTCCTCGGAGGGGATATTGGGGTTGAATACGATGTTCTGACGGCTGGTTTCCGCACCACCGCAGAAAACGCCCTCGGGAATCATACCCACGGTCAGGTCGGTGCCGTTGTCGGCAGTATAGTGCAGCTGGGCAATGCCGAGGCTATTGAGGTAATCGCAACGCTTCTTCAGGTCCGCATTATGCTCCTGCCAAGCCTTGATGGGATCCTCATTCACACGGGAGGTGGACAAAATGGCTTCCCACAGCTTCTCTACAGCCACGCTGGTGCGTTCACCGGGGAATACCTTCTTCGCCCAAGCCTTACCGGGCACGGCAGCGATGCACCACTGCTGCATACCCTCCAGCTTGTCGGCATAGGGCTTCAGAATGGGATAGGACATCTTCCGGGCCTTGGCCATCTTTGCCATATTCATACCCTTCAGACCGTCGGGGTCTTCGGAAATCAGGTGGATCCGGGCAGGCACCACATCCACCATATGCTGGCGGCGCGCCTTCTCCCACTCGGCAACGGTGCCCATAGTGGTTACAGAACGGTAACGCACATGGACCTTTGCCAAGGGCTGATAGTTCCACTCCACGATGACCTTCTTGGCCTTGGCCTTGTAGGCCTCTTCCACAACCATCTGCACAAATTCAGGCTGGTCCAGATCGGCGTAGATCATAACCTCCTGACCCTTCTGCACATTGACACCGCAGCGGACGATGAGCTTTGCGTATTCTCTCAAAACAGTTTTTTTCATCTGAAATTTCTCCTTATTTTTTATAAGATATTGCCATTTTAGCAAAAAACTATTCTTTCGTCAATGCTTCTTGCAATCTTTCACTATTTGACTTATAATAAACCTACCCGTGGCTCTCCCCTTGGGAGAGCTGTCAGCCGAACAGGCTGACTGAGAGGGCAATACCAAACACCCTCTCCGTCCGAAATCGCAGATTTCGGCCACCTCTCCCAGAGGGAGAGGCAAGTGAGTTTCATCTTCAAGGAGAAATATGATGCTTACAAAAGAACAGCTTCAAGATAGAATTGCCGCCGGACTTCATTTTCTGGACGGTGCTACCGGCTCCAATCTGCAAAAAGCAGGTATGCCTAAAGGCTGCTGTACTGAGCAATGGGTTATGGACAACCCGGAGGTTTTGCAGAGTCTTCAGCGGCAGTACGCTGCTGCTGGCAGCCAGATTCTCTACGCCCCCAGCTTTCAGGCACAGCCCATTGCACTGGCGCGTGTGGGCATGGAAAAGGATACCGAAAAAGTCAATTCCCGGCTGATTACCCTCTCCCGAGAAGCGGCTCCGGAGTGTCTCATTGCCGGTGACATCACAACCTTGGCCGCCTTCTGCGAAAGCTGGAATCCGGACAATATCGACCTGCTGATTGAGAATTACCGTCGGCAGATCCGAGGTCTCATTGACGGCGGTGCGGACCTGCTCATTGCTGAGACTCTGATGTACCCTCTTGAAGCTGAGGCCATTATGGTCGCTGCTGAGCTGGAGGGTGCCGGGGCTGTGATGTACAGCTTCGTGATGACCGCTGACGGTGCACTGTTCTCCGGTCAGGATGCCGTTCCCGTTCTGAAGGACCTTGCCGACAATGCCGCGGCTGTGGGCTTCAATTGTGTGGCTGCGGATATGATGACGCCCTATCTGGTGCGCAAGCTTGCCCGTGATCTCCGTGTTCCGATTTTATGTAAACCAAACGCAGGAAACCCCGTCATCAACGCCGCCGGCGTGCCGGATTACAGTATGTCCCCGGAAGATTTTGCCAAAGTCATGGCAAATTGCCGTTGCAGCGGTGCCAAGCTCTTGGGCGGCTGCTGCGGCACCACCCCGGAGCATATTGCCGCCATGACCAAGCTTCTTGGCTGATTTTCACCCCTGACCGCTGCTGCGTTCAGGGGTTTTTACAAATTTTGCAACCATTGCCATCCAAAACCGTACTTATGGGATGAAGGAGGTGAAACAGAATGGACGACTCTCAAATTATTGAGCTGTATTTTTCCCGTGACGAAGCTGCCATCCGGGAAACCAATGTAAAATACGGCAAGCTATGTCTGCACATTGCCAGAAATATTCTTGACAACCCTGAGGATGCAGAGGAATGTGTGCAGGATACCTTTCTGGCGGTGTGGAACGCCATCCCCCCTGCCCACCCGGACAATTTTTCCGCCTTTGTGTGCAAGATCGCCAGAAACCTCTCCTTAAAAAAGCTGGAATACCAAAGTGCAGCCAAACGAAATGCCGATATCTGCATTTCCCTGACCGAGCTGGAGAGCATTTTGCCCGCTCCGAATATGGAAACCGGAGATTTGAGCCGCCTTATCAGCGCATTTTTGAAGACAGAAAAGGAATCTGCCCGAAAGATATTCCTTCGCAGGTATTGGTTCTTTGATTCCGTCAGCGAAATTGCCCGGCAATGCGCCTGCAGTGAAAGCAAGGTCAAATCCATACTGTTTCGCACACGCAACCGTTTACGAGTCTACTTAAAAAAGGAGGGCATCGAATTATGAAAACAATGGCAAGTGCTTTGAATCATATTGATGACGAGCTGATTGCTGAAGCAATGGAAACAACGCCCCGTAGCAAGAGAAATCCCATCCTGCGGTGGTGCATCCTTGCAGCCTGCCTTGTACTGCTGATTGGCACCGTCACCGTTGCCGCCACCACGGATTTTGGTACGCAATTACTGCAAACCTTCACCGGTGAAACACGACCGAACTCAGATTGGCAGGAATCCGGCTTTGACCTGCGTATTCAAATCAGGAGAATCCCCACCTCTTCTCTGACCGGAGAAATACAGGAGGTGCCGGCCATCATCCGCCACCAAATAGAGAACCATAAACTATGGTACAGTCAGCTGCCCGATCACTTTTTGAAGAAGTTTGCCTCTCCTGAGGAAGCAAGGCAATACATCGGTCTGGAAACACTCCGCATCCCGGATTGGAATTTGGATGTGAAATACACTTCCCTGAGTGCCTTCGGCGACCACACCACAGGCGAAATCCGTTACCTGACCTTGGAAATCTTCTATCGGAAAAATAACATCAATGTGCAGGCCCGGGCCACTGCTTACACGGAGCTTTGGGACAGCGACACTGTTTACCACTCAGCCCGCTCCCATCAGGAAACGACCTACACCGAGTCTTTTTACACCACCGCCAACGGACTGCAATGCCACATTATTGCCTCTTCCCCGTTGCCCAGCGGCTATAAGACCTTCAGCTGTTTTTTGGTGTATGACGGCATTTTGTACCACTTAAATGTCTCCCACCAGCCGGCGGACGAAACGGCAGCAAAAGAAATTATCCATCAATGGGCGGACCAATTCGGTAACTGACAAATAGCTGGCGGATGCGATTGCATCCGCCATTCTTAATAAATTATTAATAAACTATTGCCAAAACTGTCGAAATCTGTTATACTACAACTGTTATGAAAAGAAAAGCTTTATTCGTCAGCCGTAAAAACGCGCTGACATGGCTGATGGCACTGTGCCTGGTCGGCTCGGCAGTGGCCCGCATTGTGATAACCGGTGTGAAAGGGATCGGTTACTCACAGGAAGTGTGGAGTCAAATCGTTCTGCCAGTAGCAGCCACCTTGCTTTTTGTGCTCATCACTCTTATTAACGGCAAGGAGATGTTCTATAAAACCGCGATCCCCGTATGGATGATGGGCATTTACTTTGCCGTCCGTCCCCATTTCTATGTAAGCGGTAACCCCTTTATATTGGGAATGTTCTACACCTGCATTTTCTTCTTCTGCCTGTTGTACACAGTCATCACAGCCGGCAGACTGTACCCTTGGCTGCTGATGGTGCTGTTTGCAGTTCCGCTGGGTGCAATGGGGTATCTGTGCAGCGTGGCCGGCGATTTGCTGAATCTGGTATTTTTAATGTTCCTGCCGGATATGCTGTTGTTTGTAGGTCTGCTTCTGTTGGTGTTCGCCATCCGCATCCACACAGACGGGCAATATCATCCCACTTGGGGTGACCGGAGCGACGGTCGGAGAGTCCGCACGCTGGCACCTATGGCACAGATTACTATGTACTTCCAGTGGGAACGGAACATCTGCTCCAACTTCTTTGAGGAATCCTTTGAGATTACCCACATTGACCGCTACATCCGCCAAAAGCGTCGGGAGGGTCTGACCGATTTCGGTATTACCCATGTGCTGCTGGCTGCCTATGTGCGGGGTGTTGCAAAGTATCCCCAGCTGAACCGCTTTATTTCCGGTCAGAAGGTCTATTCCCGTGGGGATGACATCCAGTACTGTATGGTCATCAAGAAGGAGATGACTGTGGATTCTCCTGACACCTCCATCAAGGTCCACCTGAATCCCCGGGACACCGCTGTGGATGTGTATCACAAGCTCAATGCCGCCATTGAAAGCGTCAAGGCTACCCAGGAGTTGGATTCCAGTCTGGACAGCCTGATCCAGTATCTGAATCTGATTCCCGGCGTACTGCTGAAATTCGTGGTTTGGCTGCTGAAGTTTTTGGACTACTTCGGTCTGCTGCCCAAGTTCCTGCTGGAGCTGAGCCCCTTCCACGGCAGTCTGTTCTTCACCTCCATGGGCAGCTTGGGTATCCCCCCCATCTACCACCATCTGTACGATTTCGGCAACATCCCTGCCTTCGGTGCATTCGGCTGCAAGCGCAGAGCACTGGAAGTGCAGGAAGACGGTTCTGTGGTACAGAAAAAGTATATTGATGTGAAGTTCGTGCTGGACGAGCGCATCTGCGACGGCTACTACTACGCAACCTTCTTCAAGCATTATCGTCGCCTGCTGGCACATCCCGAAGTGCTGGACTATCCCCCCGAAGAAGTTGTTCCGGATATTGACTGATTATGAAAACAAGAATTCAAAGCTATCTGCCAGGGGATCACCCCTGGCAGAACCACATTTACTGGTTTGAAACCATTGATTCCACCAACACCCGGGCCAAGGAAATGGCTGCAAACGGTGCGCCCCACGGCACTGTGCTGATTGCCGACCGGCAAACCGGCGGACGGGGTCGGATGGGGCGCAGTTTCCATTCTCCCGCCGGCTGCGGCATCTACCTGAGCGTAATTCTGCGCCCGGAATGTGCCGCTGAAAAGCTGATGCACCTGACCTGCGCCACCGCTGTTGCCGCTGCTGATGGCATTGAGAATGCCTCCGGATTGCGCCCGGGTATCAAATGGACCAACGATCTGGTGGTGGAAAGAAAAAAGCTGGGCGGTATTTTGACGGAGCTTTCCCTCAAGAGTAACGCAATGGTGGACTATGCCATCGTGGGCATCGGCATCAACTGCACGCAGGATGCCGGGGATTTCCCTGAGGACATCCGAAGCATTGCCACATCCCTGCAGCTGAGCACACAAAAAAAGCCCGATCGGGCATTTATTATTGCAAATATTCTCATTTCACTATGCGATATGTGTAAAGATTTGCAATCTCCCAGCAAACTCCTCCCCCGTTACCGTGCAGATTGCATCACGATCGGACAGGAGATTTCCGTGGTGCGCGGCGAGGAAATCCGTCACGGAAAGGCACTGGATATTGACGATGCCGGTGGGCTGATCGTGGTGTTTTCCGACGGTCACCGGGAAACCGTCAGCTCCGGCGAGGTGAGCATTCGGGGAATGTACGGATATGCGTAAAAACGCAAAAAAAGGGTTGCATTTTCGTGCAGGATTGGTTATACTGATTATAGAATCTAAAAATTAGGAGGTTTTTATTATGAAAGTATGGAAGACTATTGCCTCTGTTGTTGCCGCTCTGGCCGCTGTTCTGGGCATCGTTTATGTCGTCGCCACCTACGGTGACCGCATCGTCGCTTGGGCACGCAACCTGCTGAACCGTTGCAACTGCTGCTGCGATTGTGACTGTGATGAGTGTGATTGCGAATGCGAGTGCGAAGAGTGCGAGTGCGAGTGTGACTGTGAGAACGAGTGCCCCTGCGAAGAAGCCGCTGAGGAAGCTGTTGTTGCCGAGCAGAACGACTTCGAAGGCGAATAAGATCCAACGAACAGCCCGGCGCGTGTGCGCCGGGCTTTCTCTGTGAACGGAGCTGCAATATGAAGATAGAATGTGTCTGGGAACATAACGGCAACGACACCCTTTTATATGCCATTGATCTGCCCGGTGCATACACCCGGGGCGCAGAGCTGCAGATGGCGATGGAGAAAATGCCTGTCGAAATCTGTTCCTATCTTGCGTGGGCAGGCAAGCCTGAGCCTGAGAATTTAGATATTACCGTTGCTCAAGATTACCCCTGCGGTCTGGATGTCCGGGATGCGGATTCCGATGTACTCTTCGCTGCCGAACAAAAGCCACTCTCGCCAGCGGAGTATGAGGAACTGAAAACATTAACTTTAAAATCTGCAGCGGATTTTCATAGCCTTTACAATGCTATCCCCGACAAAGAGAAAAGCTCCATCCCCATCCGCAAAACCTTTTACGGACAAGTGCCCCGCACCGCCAACGAAATATATACCCATACCAAAAATGTTAATGCCTACTATTTTGGAGAAATAAACATTGATGCCGACAATGAAGGCACCATTTTGGATTGCAGGCGCAAGGGCTTTGATGCACTGGAGCATACACCGGATTTTCTCGCAAATCCCATCATTGAGGGCAGCTACGGTGAATATTGGACGCTGCGGAAAATGCTCCGTCGTTTTCTCTGGCACGACCGTATCCACGCAAAGGCGATGTACCGTATGGCTGTCAAAGTTTTTGGCCAAAATGCTATTCCGAATCCATTCCGCTTCACTATATGAAGAACCGGTGCAGAGTATCTGCACCGGTTTCCTTTTGATTAGCAAACAATAAAGCAGCAGCAGCCGGGAGCGATCTCCAATTTGCCGGATACACTGACGCCGGTCAGTTCGGGCAGGGTATCATTCTCGCCCAGCACCAATTCCTTACCGTTCAGGCACATAGTGCGGCTGCGGATGCCATTCTTGCCGGTCAGGGCATACACCTGCGCCTCGCCGGGCAGCTCAACAGTGGTGGTTTCAGTCCAAGAGTTGTTGATGACCAGATACACGCAGCCATCCTTGCCATCCTTACGGCTGTGGCAGTAGATGTGCGCGCCCTCAGCATTGGCGATACCGGTATCATAGCAGGTCTTACCCATCAGCCGATTCCACAGCAGCACTGCGAAGTAATTGGGACGGGGCAGGAAAGTGCCGTGCTTCAGGTAGCCGTAGTCAGAAGAAGCCAGCGTATTGTGGAAGATCACACCGTCAGTAACGGTGCAGAACTCGCCCAGCTCGTTAAGGGTGCGGGGAACATCTGCATAGGTAGATGCCCAAGTGTTGCCGCCGCAGCCGGCATCGCCGGACTCGGTGACCCACATCTGACCGCCGGGAACATACTTATCGCGACGGGCCACATACTGTCTTGCGCAGTTAGCGGCAACTGCCAGATACTGCTCGCTCAGGCAAGCCTCATAGGGCCAGTGACCGCCCATAGCCGCGCCGCGCTCGGAAACACCGTTATAGTAGTGATAGCTGAACACATCCATAGGGGACTTATAATCGCCCAGCAGCTGCTCGGTGGTCACCATCTGGAAGCCTGCAGCCATACCGCCGCCGGCACCTTCCAGCGCACCAAACAGATTGATGTCACCCACGGTGCAGGGACCCACAAACAAACATTCCGGATAGTTCTCCCTCAGCCACGCACCAAACAGATCGTGATCCCGGGCGTGGTCCTCAGCGGTATAGCCTTGGGGCAGACCGGACAGGGCGATCAGGTTGGGCTCGTTGGTAAATTCAGCAGCGGCAATGGGCACGCCGTACTCCTTGGAGGTGCGGAACAGCAGCTCTGCCTGCGTAAAATCCATAGGCTCGTCTGCGCTGTGGATGCCGGGGCAGTTGGCAATAGACACCAGCAGCTTGCCCCCCACAGCCTTAACAAAGTCCAGCAGGTTCAGCCACTGCTGCTTGCTCAGCACATTTTGGAAGCCCTCGGGAACTTCTCCGCCATACTTGTTTTCAAAGTCATAATAGGTCTTGTTGGCCCAAGTGCCGGACACCCGAATCCAGGCAGTTCCCAGCTCCTTTGCCAGTTTGATCAGCCGGGGATTGGTGGTATCAATGGGATCATACCACTGCTGGAGATTGCCCATATTGGTCCAATCCTTGATTTCCGGGAACGCCTCGGTACCGTCCACCTGCGCTTCGGTGTAGGCCTTCCAGAAGGTACCGCCGGTGACTTCAGTCATTTCCACATTGTAGGATACCAGACGCTCGTCCATCTGCCGCAGAGCGGTCAGCTTACCGGGATCCAAAGTTACAAATTTCGCCATAATGTTCTCCTTTTCGGTCAAATATAGGTTATTGCCTTCAATAAGCATAACAAATAATTATGAACAAATCTACCCTTTGATGAAGCTGCACAGCTTTTTTTGCAAAAAACCAAGGGCGTACCAAGTGGTTTCGTAGCGGATGTAACGGGTGGTGTTTTCATCCCACAGAAAGCTGAGCTTTGCCGGAAATTCCTCATCCCCGTGCCAAAGCTGCACCAGAATCCGCAGCCCATCCAACAGCTCAATGGCATAGCTCATATCTGCCCCGGGCATTTTTTCTCCCCCCAGTGCCTCGCAGGCAGCAGCAAACAGCTCCGGATGACGAGAAAAATGCTCTGCTTCAGGATCTACCTTTTCCTCCTGCAAGTCCCGGTGAAAATAGTGCCCGTGGCTGACGATATTGATCCACCGCCCGGTGACATACCGATCCTCCCGGCTGTCGCACAGCCAGTCCAGAATGGTCAGCACCTCCGCAAAGCTGTTTCCGTCCTTCCACGCGCTGTCCTGCAGGTACTCCATATCCCCGGTGACCCTGCAGATGCGGTAGTCCTTGTTTAAAAATCGGGTATATAGGTACTTTTCATCAGAATGCAGACGGCATCTTTCAATCAGCTCCGGCTGGTCATAGGTCAGAAACCGCAGCTTTGCCTGCTGTACTTGAATTTGATAATTATCTCGCTTTTCAATCATTTTCCATCGCTTCCAAATAAAAACTCACCGGACGAAAGCCATCGTTGCAGGAAATCATCGCGCTATAGGGATTTTTCATCCAGCCATCGTAGAAATTTCCGCCGCCTGCAGCCAGTTCCTCCACAAAAAAGCACATACTCTCCCACGCGCTGTCGCAAAAATTTTCCGGCTTTTGCCCGTCCACGCTGAGCCAAGTCTGTCCGATTCTGACATCGCAGGTGTGTTCAATGGGGTTTTCGTACTTTGCCATCAGGTCTTCGTGACAGGTCTGGCGCAGAGCGGTGATTCTCACTTTTTTCATATGCTCACCTCTCTTTCATTATAGCATATCACACCTGATCTGCAAGAGAAAATATGGTTGTTTTCTGCAAAACAGTGTGCTATAATGCAGAAAAACACATATGGGCGCATACCGCGGTATGCGCCTTTTTCAGGAGAAGCTATGCAAATTTACAAACCTTCTTATTATGACACCTTTCGCTGTATTGCCCAGAAGTGCCCGGACAGCTGCTGTAAGGAGTGGGAGGTAGAGGTGGATGACCGCGCTGCGGCATTTTATCGCAATCTCCCCGGCCCTCTGGGTGACCGCCTGCGTGAAGTTCTGCGGGACGATCCCGATTGGGGCACTGTAATGACCATTGAAAACCATCGCTGCCCTATGTGGCGGCAGGACGGTCTGTGCCGCATTCAGGCAGAGCTGGGTCACGACGCACTGTGCAAGACCTGCCGGGAATTTCCCCGCCTGCGCCACGACTACGGTTCTTTCCAGGAGTTAGGGCTGGAGCTCGCCTGCCCGGAGGCCGCCCGGATAATCCTCACCGCCCCCGATGCAACATTGCAGCAAGAAACCGCCCCCGGCGGTGACACACCGGAATACGATGAGGAGCTGATGGAGCTTCTGCTCCGTACCCGGACAGAGGCATTGGCCATTTTAATGGATCCCCGTTATTCCCCTGGGCAAGCACTAAGCCTGCTTCTGTATTTCGGCTACCACGCCCAAAGTCTGATTGATGACGGGCAAGCCCCGGATTTTCAGCCGGACCTTTCTCTATCCGAGGCGATGCGGTTTGCCAAACCCGGCGGTGAACAGGCATTGCTGGACTTCTTTGCCGGACTTGAAATTCTGGATCCCGGTTGGAAAAGCCGTCTGCAGGGCCCTCTCTCCCCTGCTCCGTGGACGGATGCTTTTCGCAAGCTTGCCCGGTATTTTGTGGAGCGGTACTATCTGCAGGCGGTGTCGGATTATGACATTGTCAGCCGGGTAAAGCTGGTGGCGGTTTCCTGCATTGTTATCCGCCTGCTGGGTGGCGATTTGATTCAAACCGCACAGCATTACTCCAAAGAAATCGAAAACAGCGACCAAAATGTGGATCTCATCTTGGATGCCGCCTACACCAGCTCCGCCCTGACCGACCGGATGCTGCTGGGAATGCTGCTATAAGAAACGCCCGTACTCAACCGAGTACGGGCGTATTGCTTAGCCTTTATACTGCTCCCACAAGAATTCTGCAGTCACCTTTTTCAGCCCATAGGCCTCCCGGATACCCTTGCAGATGCGCTTGAGCTTTGTCTGCAGAACGGAAGTTTTGAAATAATCCTCCCCCTCTTCCAAGCACGCATAAGCAAAGATGGTTGCACGGTCCTCCCGTGCAAAGCTCATAGAGAGCTTGTCAATGAAATAAGGTGTTTCCCCTTCCATAAGCGAGGTATCCGTCCGGAAATAATTGTCCACATAGTCCTCGTCATAGGCAAACTCCGGTGGATTGATCCGATACCATTCGTAAAGAGCATTAGATTTGCTCAGCAGCCTCGTTTCCATATACAGGTAGAAACTGCGCAGCAGCTCATACTCAAAATTCTCATCCAAAGCCACCACCACATGGGGAACATCCTTGTTCCAGAACTGCATACTCTGCCGGGAGTTTAAGGTGCCCATATTCACATCGCCGGTAATGGCACGCACCAAAACCAGCTCCAAGGGTTTTGTGGATGCCTTACTGAAAATCTCCTTGGGGAATATCGACAGCGTCTGCTCAATTTTCGGCAGGTAGTATTCATAAATCCGGGTGATATGCTCCGCCGTAAAGGTATAGCCCTCCGGATTCAGCTCCGCTGCCTTTTCCCACAGCTGAATGTGAATACCGAACTTATCGCCCAATGCCTTCGCTGCCTCCTGCAGTTCGGCAAGGCCCTCTGTATCCGGTTCATCCGCAGTATAGAACGGCTCGGTGTACACAGTTTCGTCATCGGTCAGGCTTTTTTCGCAGTTCCAATGGTACAGCCAACGGCCCTCGGTAGCATCCCCGGCATACAGCCAGACACCGCCCTTGCCATCGCCCTGAATGCCCCACACCCGGGTAATGCCCTCCAGCGTGATCTCTGCCTTACGCAGACCGGTTTGCAGGCAATAGTAAGAAAGCGTGGTGTTTGCCCGGGTCTGCGTCACCCTTACAAGGGCATCATTGGCGAAAAGCATACGGCTCTGTGCATTTTCCGCAGGCCAAAGCATCTGATGTGTATCCCCTGAACCAAAGCGGAGCATTTCCACACCTCTGTCGGTATAGGGAAGAAAATACTGCTGCCCTTGAGTGATCAAGTTTTCCAGATGGTAACCGCTTTGCAGCTCAATACCGGTCTTGGCATCCAGCAGAAGGGTCTGTTTTTGGCCGTTCTCCAGTTCCATTGCACAACGGATTACTTCTCCGTTTCCGAAGCAACCGGTGATCTCCTGCTTAGCTGCAGTCTGTTCACGGAGCAGACGGGAGATACCCGTTTGCAGGTCCATCACAAAAACACCCTGCTGTGTGCAATAATAGACATTTTTCCAATCCGGGCTCAGCCGGGCATATCCTTGGGATTCTTCCGGTAAAGAGATTTGGCCGATCACCTGCAAATCATAGTTAAAAAGCATCACACTGCGGGTGTCCGCGTCAAAATAGCCGAAGCCCCGTTCATTGATCTGCAGCGCATCAGCGGTGGGAGCCCCACCCTTAATTAAACGCATTTCCCGCACAGGCTCTAAGTTTTCTCCCCGGTAAAGGGTCAGTACACCGTCTGTGCCCTCTGTGCGCATCAGCAGAAGATCCTGCCCCAGCATAACACAATCATAATAACTGCCGCTTCCCAAGCGGAAAGCACGCACTGCGCCCTGAGTTGCTTTTTCGATTGCACTTTCCGGCATATAGATACCGGTCGCTTGCGGTGTTGATACCGGAATGGTTTCCGGCACTGCCGGGGTCTCTGTGGTATCCTGCGCGCAGCCGCCAAGCAGCAGCATCAGTGCCAAAAGCACGGCTAAACATCGTAGCATATCATTGTCTCCTTGCAAGTGTATAGTCATCACCCTGCCGATAATAGGGACAGCGATTCTTTCCGGAGCTGAAGAAACGGTAGTATTCATCCTCGTCCAAATCCATCATACAGAAATACTCGTCGTATTCTTCGTCATAGTCATAGTACCAGCAGGTTTCGCAATCGCATTCCATAATCAGTCCTCCAGCAAAACCACCGAATAGATGCCATCCTCGTAAGTCATACAACTGTGGCTTCCGTCCTTGGGAATGGACACGCTGCCGGGATTCAGGCAGCGGATACCCTGACGCACCTCATCCATTTTTACATGGGTATGACCGGAAAGCAGTACACTTCCCTCCGGCAATTTGGGCAGATCGTCCGGGCTTTCGTGATGGCCGTGGGCCAGGTAGTGGAGCACACCGTCCACCTCAAGCCGGGCACAATCCGCCATACACGGAAACGGCAGTACCATCTGGTCCACCTCGGCCTCGCAGTTGCCCCTGACAGCCACAATGATGTCCTTGTGACGGGACAGCATCTCAATTACCTGCTTGGGCGCGTAATCCCGGGGCAGATCATTGCGCGGGCCGTGGTACAGCAAATCCCCCAACAGCAACAGCTTATCCGGCTGAAATTGTTCCAGAATCCCCATCAGCTTGCCGCAATAATAGGCAGAGCCGTGGATATCCGATGCGATCAGTAGTTTCATACATTCTCCTCTTGGGATGCCAGATAGGCATTTACATCAAAGGGTTTGATTTTTTCATCCTTGCGCAGGTACAGCGGATGATGGGGATGCCCCTTCTTGGTCACCTGACCGGCGCAGTACCAGCTTGCGCCATACTCCTTCCCCGCTGCCACCATATCACGCAAGCATTCCGCAAGATAGCCACGCTTTTCAATGATTGCGCCCCAAGCCGCCCAAACAGCCGGCTTGTTGGAAATGGACAGCACATAGCGAAAAGCCGCCAGATTCTCGGCGTGGAGCTTGGGATTGCAGACCTTCTCCATCGCATCCGGATTGGTGGCCCGTTGGGCATAGACATTGAACATAATAAAGCTGTCAAAGCCGTTGCCGAGAGCAATGCGTTCTACGGATTTCAGGGTATTATCCAAGCTGTCCGGACCGGCGGTAGAGGGATTGATGCCGATGCAGATCAGAGGATTCTTTCCCCGGGTACCCAATATGTAACGATACTCGGAATAAAAATTGGGGGCATAAAGCCATTTTTCAACATCATAGCTTTCTGAAGGGGTATTAGCCGCCGCCAAAGCCTCCTCAAAAGTAACCAATTCAATTTGCGCAGTATTTCCCTTGGGAATGTGCATCTTTATCTCCCCTTACTTGGCCAGATGACCTCATCCACGGGAATGTCAAATTCCTCTGTAGGGAGTTCCTCCACCAGTTGAAAATCGTAACACAGAGCCACTGTGGGATGGGTTTGCTCTGCGGACAGGAATTTGTCATAAAAGCCGCCGCCGTAGCCGATGCGGTGCCCTTCCCGGTCAAAGGCCAGCCCGGGCATCAAAACCAATGCCGTAGGATCATCTCCCACGGGAGCATCGGCGATCGGCTCCGGGATACCGGCGTAGCCGGTTTCCACTTGGGTCAGGTCGGACAGATAGATAAACTTCATTTCTTCCCCGTAAACCTTGGGCACTGCAACACGCTTTCCGTCGCGCAATGCCTGCTCCAGAATGGGTACGGTGCGCACCTCCTGATTGTAGGGCAGGTAACCGTAGACGGTCTTTGCATCCCGGTAATAATCGGTAGCCAAAAACAGTGCCTGCAGAGCTTTACCGGCTTCTTCGATCTGGCTGACCGTCATCGCCCGCTTCTGCTCACGAATCTGCTTTCTCAGCGTTTTCTTGTCCATTTTTTACCTCCGTTGTCCGGTTGGAGCGGAACATCCGGAACCACAGCCAGATGGCTGCCTGTCCGGGAATACCCAGCAAAAACAGCCGCCACACATTGACCTTAAGCAGCATCAGCAAAAACATATAGATACTCAGCAGACAGCCCCACATCAAAATGGAAATCAGGGTGCGGTTACTGCGGAAATCCCGCCACGCGGAGCGCAGACTCAGCACCACAATGGCATCGGCAGGAACGGCCAAAAAGAATGCCAGCCAGCTGTAGCTGACACCTGCGGATGCGCAAACCACATAGCAAAGCAGTGCCACAAACCACACCAGAATGGAGGAAAGCCGCACAATGATCCGCTTGTCCGCCTTCCGCTTCAAAGTCTTTTGCACTACCTGCTCCATCGCCTGCTGCACAGAGCCGCTCTGCTCCGGCAGCGCATCGGGGTCCCTGAGCAGCTCATCCACAGACACTTCAAACAGCTCCGCGATTGCCACTAAGGTCAGAATATCCGGTGCGGACTCACCCCGTTCCCACTTGGAAACGGCCTTGTCCGAATAATTCAGTTTTTCGCCCAAGCCGGCTTGGGTCAAGCCCTGCCGCTTGCGCAGATTAGAAATATTAGTGCCCAGCTGCACCTTGAGTTGCTCGTCCGTCATTGTTTCTCCTCCGGTCAAAACTTGCATACATTATAGCAAATTTTTTTGGCTTTTGCAACCTTTTTAGAAGGATGTCCGATGAGCGCAGGTTGTACCGCTTCCTCTCAGCTTGGATTGACAATTGAGGAAAACGGAGTATAGTATCAACATATAGAAAAATTTTCTTTTTGGATGTCGTATTTTGTCCTTCTCGTTCGTCATATTAGTGTTCAGTTGTATTATGAATTCCCCTACGGCAATATCACATACATAAGGTTTGAATCCCAAATGAAAGGTTATCTGTATTTTATAGCCGACAAGCAGAGATTTTACTCTTTGAATCTATCCACCGGTGAGACCACCCTGCTGATGAAGCAAGATGATATGGACTATGCCGGAATCAATTGGTGGGATGGTAATATGCTTTGGTTTGAAGGCCGTCCTCTGGGAGGCGGTCGTTATGGGCAATATGATTATGACCCTATTACCGGCAAATCCACATACCGGGAAGATCAGCTTTGATTTTACACGAAAAAAACCTGCCGCATTTTCTGCGGCAGGTTCTCTTTATGTATCTTCAAAAAGGCGTTGGGAGCAATACTTCATAATCGCGCGCCGGGTAACGATGCCGATGAAGGTGTCCTTATCGTCCACCACCGGTACGAAATTCTGGGAGCTGGCACGCTCCACAAGCTCGTGCATGGAGGTGGTCACCCGCACCGGCACATTGTCCTTTCTTCGGGCAATTTCCATGATCCGGCGGGCCTCCGCCTGCCGCATATCCATATAGCACATATTTTTGATTGCCCACAGCAGGTCGCCTTCTGTCAGGGTGCCTCGGTATTCTCCCCGCTTATTGAGGATCGGCAACGCCGCATAGCCGGCACTTTCCATTCTCTCCAACGCCTGCCGGATGGTGTAGTCATCATACAGGCAGACGCACATTGCTTTCGGTGTCAGAAAAAACAAGATGTTATTATTCATAACGACTCCTTTAATATGCTCTTTGTCCAGTGGACCTTCTGGTAATATTATAGCATAGATTTCTCAAAGAAGGTTAAAAATAAATAAAATATTGCCCATTCAGGTGCAGAAAAAGGCAGGCTTGATTTGTGCGTTTTGCACAATCTTATCCAAAAAATGCCATTCTCCAGGCAGGAGAATGCCCTCTCTCGCCGGTAGGAGAGGGTCCTGCCGTTATGGAGAGAGCATTGTGAAGACAGGAGAGTCCGCGTGCAGCAATTTGTGCTATCATAAGGTCAAACAAGGAGGTAATTTTATGAAACGCACACGCCTTTGCGCACGAAGCCTTCCCGCCTATTCGGTAGGAGAAGAAACGATGAACACGGTAACCCACATTGTCGGCGGCGGCGCCGGCATTCTTGCCCTTGCGGGCTGTCTGATCAAGACCCTTCCCTCCGGCAATGCCGCGGCTGTCTGCACCGCGCTGATCTACTGCATCAGTATGATTCTGGTGTACACCATTTCCAGCGTTTATCACGGCCTGAAGCCGGGCACCGGAAAAAAGGTGCTGCAGGTCATGGATCACTGCGCCATTTACCTGCTGATCGCCGGCTCGTACACCCCTATCGCTGTCATTGCCCTTGCCCCGGTGTATCCTGTCATTGGCTGGGGACTGGTGATCTTTCAGTGGAGCGCGACTGCACTGGCAATCACTCTGACCGCCATTGATCTTCGGAAATACCGCGTGTTTTCAATGATCTGCTACATTTGCTGCGGTTGGGCGGTGCTTCCCTTCATTCCGCAAACCGCTGGGGTTCTGACCAAAACGGGCTTTCTCTTTCTGTTCTGGGGCGGCATCGCCTATACTCTCGGTGCGATTTTGTACGGCATCGGCTCCAAGAAAAAGTGGTTTCACTGCATCTTCCATATTTTTGTGGTGCTGGGAAGCGTCCTGCAGCTGATCTGCATATTTTTCTATGTCTACTGAAAACGAGCGTGTTGCTTTTTGCAACACGCTCGTTTACTCTATGGCTGTATCAGGAAAATACTCACGGACAAACTCCACATCCTTCACCTGATAGGAACGCCCGTTCAGATGCGCCAAGGCTCCTGCTTCTGTGGTAAAGGCAAAGGTCAGCTTGTAGGAATAAAGTGCCTGATAATTCCGGTCAAACCGCTTGTCCAGCTTGCCGTATTTGCCATCACCCAGCAGAGGGTGTCCGGCATGGGCAAATTGTGCGCGGATCTGATGGGTACGCCCGGTTATCAGCTCACACTCCACCAGAGAAAGACCGTTTTTCGAAGACAAAACCCGATAATTCGTCTGGCAGGTTTTGGCACCGGGTTGGGGCTTATCGCTGACAAATACCCGATTCTTTTTGGCATCCTTAAAAAGATACCCCTTCAGCGTGCCAACCGCAGGCTTGGGCGTTCCCTCCACGATCGCAAGATACCGCTTATCCAGCTCCCGGTCCTTAATTTTCTGATTCATAATCCGCAACGCCTCAGCTGTTTTGGCCGCAATGACGATGCCGCCGGTGTTCCGGTCGATCCGGTTACACAGTGCCGGGGTGAAGGAATTTTCCTCCCTGGGCCGCCACTCCCGCTTTTGGTACAGATAGGACTGGATATGATCGATCAGGGTTCTGCCGTACTCTGCACCGTCATGGGGATGTACCGCCAACCCGGGACGCTTATCCACCAGCAGAATCTGGTCATCCTCATAGACTATATTCAACTTGGGAGCTGCCACCGTCAGATAGGCATTGTCCTCCCGGGGCTTGTCGAAAAACTCATCGTTGATGTAAAGCTGCAGCACATCTCCCGTCTGCAGTCGGGCATCCCGCTGAACACGGGCACCGTTGCATTTAATCCGCTTCAGGCGGATGT
>SVLL01000042.1 GCA_015067935.1 Oscillospiraceae bacterium
AACAAATGTCCCTCATTTAGCATTTGCTCATGCCAGATAACCGAATCATACTCAGGAGGATAGTCCCCAACTGCACCTCCCACTGCCACATCCGTTTCAAACGCTCTCTTTGATATAGCAACAATTCTTTCTAATTGCGTTCTTTCCGCTTTCACTAATTTCATATACCACTACTCCACAAATTCTTCTTATCTTTTCGACCTATTCAAGTTTGTTGTATTGATACCCAAGGCTCCCTTGTGTAAAGGGAGCTGTCAGCGCAGCTGACTGAGGGATTGTCAACCCCTCCGCCCCTACGGGGCACCTCCCCTTACACAGGGGAGGCTTTGACGCTGCCGTTAACTGTTTGATAACTTCAGGTTTTGTGAGCTACTTTCAGCAGTTCTTCCGTTTTGGCTTGGTGCTGTGCAAAGTAGGCATTTGCACTTTTCAGCCCCTCGACAACGATTTTCTGTGTGCGTTGGTAGGATTCCCTGCACTTTTCAAGCAAAGTATCCGTCAAATCCATATCCTCCTGCCATTTCGCAGGGTCTTCCCCATCCATAGCAAGAATCCGGTACTTTGCGACCCCGTTTTCAGTGTACCGATTCACCCAAGTGGGCAGTATTTCCGCACTTTCCACAATTACCGTTCCATCGGAATACTTGGCAAAGGTCACGGAAAACAGCAACCCATCCTCGCAATGCACCGGGCGGCTGGCGGTCTTGCGGATATTGGACAGGGCATTGCCCATCGAATACAGGCACAAGGTCTTTCTGTTTTCGTCCTGGCTGTTTGTCAGCAGCTCCACGGGCTGAATCACATGGGCGTGATTGCCCACGATCACATCAATGCCCAAATCGCACAGTGCTTGGGCCATTTTCTTTTGGATGCTGTTGGGGGTTGTATTGTACTCATCTCCCCAATGGATGTAGAGCATCGTCGCCTCTGCTCCATCTGCGCGCATCTGTGCCAGCTCTCCTGCCAGCTTTTCATAGAAGCCGGGCAAATCGTGATAACTGAAGCTGTTGACCAGTGCAGTTGCCTCGCTGTTGAGGGGATGCTCATTCAAGGACACATTGCCGTTTGCATCCACGCCGGTATTGTAGGTATAGCAGATCATGCCGATTTTAATGCCGTTAATCTCAGCTACGGCATAGTTTTTGTCCTCGGTATTCTGCCGGGTGCCAATATGGGCAAGTCCTCTGTCCGCCACAATTTCCTGCGTGCGCATAAATCCCTTATAGCCGGTGTCATAGCTGTGGTTATTGGCGGTCAGCAGCATATCAAAGCCGGCACTTTTTAGAGAATCCACAATGGCATCGGGAGAATTGAACTGGGGATAACCGGCATAGCCCTTGTCAGCACCTGCCAAGGTAACCTCCAGATTGGCTACCGCATAATCCATTTTAGATACAAACCGGGAAAACACAGAGAAGATGCTGTCGTAACTGTATGTACCGGTCGCCGAATTATAGCCGCTTTTGATTACTTTATCGTGCATCAAAATATCACCCGTAGAGCCGATGGTGGCAGTGCTCACCTTCGTTACCGGCGGTTGGGTGGGTGTCGTGGGTGCAGTGGGTTTGGCGGAAGGCTGCGTAATAATCGGGTCTTCCTGCGGAACCGATATTGTGGGCGTGGGCTCCGGTTCCGGCTCTGTCCGGAATCCAAACAGAATCACCGACACTGCGATGGCAATCACCGCAAGGCACAGGCCCAGGATCATCAGCATATTTCCTTTTCGTTTGGTCTTAACGGTCATACCCATCCTCCTTGCGTTTTTCTTCATTTTACTACGAATTTCCCGGAAAGTAAACCGGAATAAAATGAAAATTCCTTTTGATGTGTTTCTCTATTTGACAAATGGGCATCAACGCATTAAAATGAAGCCATAACTATCTAATTTGAGGTGAATATCTATGGATCAGAAACTTTCTATGGAAACCCTGTGCATTCAGGCCGGCTATACCCCCGGCAACGGCGAGCCCCGGCAGATTCCCATTATTCAGAGCACTACTTTCAAGTACGCCACCTCTGAGGATATGGGCAAGCTCTTTGATCTGGAGGCCAGCGGCTACTTCTACTCCCGGCTGCAGAATCCTACCTGTGACCATGTCGCTGCAAAGATCGCTGCAATGGAAGGCGGTACTGCCGCGATGCTCACCGGCTCCGGTCAGGCTGCAAACTTCTTTGCCATGTTCAACATTGCTTCCTGCGGTGACCACATTGTGTCCAGCTCCGCTATCTACGGCGGCAGCTTCAATCTGCTGGCTGTAACTATGAAGCGCATGGGCATCGAGGTGACCTTTGTAAACCCCGATTGCAGCGAGGAAGAGCTGAACGCGGCCTTTAAGCCCAACACCAAGCTGGTATTCGGCGAGACCATCGCCAACCCTGCCCTGAATGTGCTGGATATTGAGAAATTTGCCAAGGCAGCCCACGCCCACGGCGTGCCGCTGTTTGTAGACAACACCTTTGCAACGCCCGTCAACTGCCGTCCCTTCGAATGGGGTGCTGACATTGTGACCCACTCCACCACCAAGTATATGGACGGCCACGCCAGTGCCGTAGGCGGCTGTATTGTGGACAGCGGCAAATTTGACTGGACCAATTATGCCGACAAATTCCCCGGTCTTTGCACCCCCGATGACAGCTATCACGGTGTGACCTACACCGAGCGTTTCGGCATTGAAGGCGCATTTATCACCAAGTGCACCGTCCAGCTCATGCGGGATTTGGGCTCCGTCCAATCCCCTCAGAGCGCATACCTGCTGAATCTGGGTCTGGAGAGTCTGCCCTTCCGTATGAAGCAGCACTGCGCCAATGCCCAGAAGATTGCCGAATACCTGCAGAGCAATCCCAAGGTCGCTTGGGTCAAGTACTGCGGCCTGAAGGGCGATAAGTATTATGATTTGGCGCAGAAGTACCTGCCTAACGGCTCCTGCGGCGTGATCTCCTTCGGTCTGATCGGCGGCCGAACCGCTGCTGAAACCTTTATGAAGCATCTGCAGCTGGGTTCCATCGAGACCCATGTGGCCGATTCCCGTACCTGCTGTCTCCACCCTGCCTCCTCTACCCATCGACAGATGACCGACGCAGAGTTGGATGCCGCCGGTGTAGGAGCTGATTTGATCCGCCTGAGCTGCGGTCTTGAAAACGCAGAAGATCTCATTGCCGACATTGCTCAGGCCATCGATAAGGTGTAACTATGCCCGATCAGTATTCCCGTACCCGATTGTTACTGGGAGGTCCCGGAATGGACAAGCTGCGCGCTTCCCGTGTGGCCGTTTTCGGTCTGGGCGGCGTGGGCGGCTATGCCGCTGAGGCGTTGGCCCGTTCCGGCATCGGACAGCTGGATCTCGTTGATGACGATGTAATCGGGCTGACCAATCTGAACCGCCAGATTCTGGCTCTTCATTCCACCGTCGGCATGCCTAAGGTAGAAGTGGCGGCCCAGCGCATCCGGGACATTGACCCCACCATTCAGATTCGCACCTATAAGACCTTCTATCTTCCGGAAACAGCGGAACAATTTGACTTTTCCCAATACGACTATGTATTGGACGCCATCGACACCGTCACCGGCAAGCTGGAGCTGATTGCCCAAGCAAAGGCAGCCAATGTGCCCATCATCAGCTGTATGGGAACAGGCAACAAGCTGGATGCAACCGGTTTTCGGGTGTCGGACATTTCCAAAACCTCCGGCTGCGCGCTGGCGCGAATTATGCGCAAGGAATGTGCCAAGCGTGGGCTCAAGGGTGTTAAGGTCGTATGGTCCGAGGAATTGCCTCTGGAACCCCATATTGACCCTGCCACTGACCCGGAATCCCATCGGGAGGGCTCGTCCCGTCGGGCGTTGCCCGGCTCAACAGCCTTCGTGCCCGGTGTAGCTGGTCTGATTATGGCCGGTGAGGTCATCAAGGACCTGAGTGACATCAAGGAGGTGCGCTGATGGCCCTGTATCTGAAACAAAGTGCTATCATCTTCGGTTTTTCCCTCTTGGGCGAGGCCCTGAATCGCCTGATTCCCCTACCCATCCCGGCAGCGGTATATGGCTTGGTGCTGCTTTTTGTCGCCCTTTGCCTGAAATTGGTCAAAGTGGAGCAAATCGATAAAGTCAGCAGCTTTCTGCTGACTATCCTGCCGATTCTGTTCGTTTCTCCAGCAGTAAATCTGCTGGAAAGCTGGGAAATTCTGGCACCGCAGGTGCTTTCCATCTCCCTTTTGGTGGTCTCCTCCACCATTTTGGTGTTTGCCATTGCCGGTATGATCTCCCAGCTGTTTTGCAGAAAGGAGGACGGCAATGGAAATCCTTCGTGAATTCACCTTACTGCCCCTGATTGCCACCATTGCGACCTATCAATTTGGGCTGTTTCTGCAAAAGAAGACGAAATCCCCCCTCTGCAATCCCCTGCTGATCTCCATCGCCCTGCTGATTGGTCTGATGCTCCTGACCGGCTATCCCAATGCAGACTATCAGGCCGGTATGAAAACCATCTCATGGCTGATAACTCCGGCCACCATCTGCTTGGCAGTGCCGCTTTATCAGCAGGTACAGATCTTGAAAAAGCACTGGAAGGCAATGCTTGCCGGTATCGTTGCCGGCACTTTTGCAAGTCTTAGCTTTATTCTTGTTATGTGTCAGCTTTTGGGAGTTGGGGATGTTTTGACCTTCTCCCTGCTGCCCAAGAGTATCACCACTGCAATGGGAACTGCGCTGAGCGAGCAAACCGGCGGTGACCCGGCGATCACCACAGCCGCCATTGCCATCACAGGCATTTTGGGCTGCGTGCTGTGCACACCGCTGTGCAAGCTTTTCCGTATCACCCATCCTGTTGCGCAGGGTGTGGCACTGGGTACAGCTGCCCATGTATTGGGCACCACCAAGGCTCGGGAATTATCCGACCTGACCGGTGCGGTCAGCAGCCTTTCCCTGACGGTAGCCGGCATTCTTACCGCGATTTTGTATCCGATCATCACAATACTGTAAGGAAGAATACTGCTTTTACAAACTTATGACCTCCGGCCCGGCCGGAGGTCATCGCTTTTCTTGACAGATGTGATATGATAAGCATAGAACTATACATCAAGGCGGCTTTTTATGAAAAAACTATCCTTACTGATGGTGGTTGTCCTTATTATGGGTTTGACCGGCTGTGCCGCGTCCCACCCCACGCCCCGGATCATGGCCACCACCAAACCGGTTTATGACTTTACAACATACCTTTGTGAAGGCACGAATCTTTCTGTCGGACTTTTGATTGACGAAAGTGTTTCCTGCCTCCACGATTACTCCCTCAGCGTCGGTCAGGTACGCAATGCGGAAGGTGCGGAACTGATCGTCATCTCCGGTGCCGGGCTGGAGGAATTTATGGACGACCTGCTGGCAGACCGCAGCAATGTGATCGACAGCTCCTTCGGCATTTCTCTGCCGGCTTGCACCGTGGAACACGACCACGACCATCATCACGAAATTGACTCCCATATTTGGCTTTCTCCTGCCTATGCGGCACAGATGGCGGAAAACATCTATACCGGTCTGCGTACCGCATATCCGGAACATACAATTACATTCCAGAAGAATTTAGCCAAACTCCGGGAGGATTTGCAGGCTCTGCAAGAATACGGACAGACCCAGCTTCAGGACTTGTCCTGCCGGGAAATGGTGACCTTCCACGACGGCTTTGGCCATTTTGCCCACGCCTTTGACCTGACCATCGCCGCAGCGATGGAGGAAGAATCCGGCAGTGAGGCATCTGCCAAAGAACTGATTCACCTGATTGAACTGATTCAGGAGCGGAATATTCCCGCCATTTTCACGGAGGTCAACGGCAGTGCCTCTGCCGCGAAGATCATTTCCGCAGAAATCGACATTCCTGGTTACGCGCTGGATATGGGTATGACCGGCGATTACTTTGAAATTATGAAACGCAACATTGACACAGTAAAGGAGGCATTGGGATGAAACCAACGGTCCACGGTGGCAAATGCGGCGATTCCTGTTGCCTTCGGGTGCAGAATCTGTCCGTAAAGATCGGCAGTAATCAAATATTGCAGGATGTGAATATGCATGTACACTGCGGTCAGCTTATTGCACTGATCGGTCCCAACGGTGCCGGCAAGAGTACATTTTTGAAGGCAGTTTTGGGACATCAGGACTATGACGGTGTCATTGCCTTCTCTATGCCCGGCAGTCGGGGCAGAGCAATGAAAATCGGCTATGTGCCCCAAAGCCCCACCTTTGATCCCGGTGATCCGATGAGCGTTGCGGATCTTTTTGTTTGCTGTATGAGCCGTCGCCCTGCTTTTCTCGGCATTGGCAAGGCTATGCGCCAAAGGATTCTGGATTGTCTTGACCGGGTCGACGGCACGGATCTGATCGACAAACGGGTGGGTACTCTCTCCGGCGGTGAGCTGCAGCGTGTGCTGCTGGCATTGGCATTGGAACCCATTCCCAACATTCTGATTCTTGACGAACCTCTGTCCGGTGTGGATGTGGAGGGACAAGGGGAACTGATGGAAATGCTGGATGGCATCCGCAAAAACTATGATTTGTCTATTCTGATGACCACCCACGATTTCACCACCCTGCCCCGATATGCGGATCAGGTGGTGTTAATAAACCATCAGATCGTTAAAATGGACACACCCACTGCGCTTCTGGCATCTGAAGAATTCAAGGAAGTATTTCATATGACGGGAGGTGCACGGGAATGAGTGTCTGGTACTGGCTCTGTGAGCTTATCCCTACAGAAATGCTCCGCTGGGACTTTATGAAAAACGCATTGCTGGCTATTCTCCTGATGGCACCGCTGTTCGGTCTGATGTCCACAATGATCGTCACCGGTCGGATGAGCTTTTTCTCCGACGCGCTGGGACATTCCGCCTTTACAGGTATTGCTATTGGCTGTATTTTCGGTTCAGCTTTCCCCCTTTGGGTTGCTGTGATTTTCAGCGTTGTTTTTGCCCTGCTGTTTTCCTATGTGCGCAGCCGCAGTAACCAAGCCGCAGACACTTTGATCGGTGTGTTTTCCAGTGCTGCGGTGGCTTTGGGTATTTTTATTGCAACCTTAAACGGCGGCAGCTTCACCAAGTACAATAAGTATTTGATCGGCGACATTCTCTCCATCACGCCGATGGAAATCGGTTTGCTGGCGGTGGTTTTCCTGGGCGTTGCGGTATTCTGGGTGCTGTACGCCAATCGGCTGACGCTGACCTCCGTTCATCCCCAGCTGGCATCCTCCCGGGGTATCCCCGTAAAGCTGGCGCAGGCTATCTTCACCACCGCGATTGCTGTGGTAGTAACTCTGACCATTTCCAGCGTGGGCCTTTTGATTCTCAACTCCCTGCTGGTACTGCCGGCGGCAAGTGCGCGGAATGTTTCCCGGAATCTGAAGCAGTATCACCTGTTTTCCGTTCTCTTTGCCCTGATTGCCGGCATTGGCGGTTTGATTTGCTCCTATTATCTGGAGGTTTCCGCCGGTGCAGCTATTTCTCTGGCTTTGGCGTTGATCTTTGCAGTCAGCTTCTGCCTGCGTAAACGGAGGGCGTAAAATGGATGTATCAATCAACCCCATTGCCCGGATGCACAGCGATTTTGCCACAAAATTCGGCATTCCCCGGCAGAGCGGATTGGTGCAGGAGCTGCGCTCCACCATCGTCTTCGAGCCGGAATACCGCAATGCCGATGCCCTACGCGGCATAGAGGATTTTTCCCATTTGTGGATCATCTGGCAGTTTTCCGAGGCTATACGCGACGGCTGGTCTCCCACGGTCCGACCGCCCCGTTTGGGGGGCAATACCCGAATGGGTGTATTCGCCACCCGTTCCCCTTTCCGTCCCAATAATCTGGGACTCTCCTGCGTAAAGCTGCTGGGTGTGGAGCAGACCGCAGAACACGGACCTGTGCTCCATGTAGGCGGTGCGGACCTGATGGATGGCACACCCATATTCGACATCAAGCCATATATTCCCTACTCCGATTGCCATCCGGAGGCAGCCGGCGGCTTCACAGACGCCGCAGGAGACTTTTTACTGGCGGTTCACTTCCCGGATCATCTGCTTGCGAAACTGCCGGCAGAAAAGCGCGGTGCGGCTGTGGGTGTTCTCTCCCACGATCCCCGGCCCAGCTATCAAAGAAAACCCGGACGGGTGTACGGGTTGACCTTTGCCGGCTTTGATATCCGCTTTACCGTGGAAGAAAACACCTTAACAGTTGTGGATGTAATCGGATAATACACACAAAAGCCGCTGTTTTAAAACAGCGGCTTTTCATTATCGCAGATCCCGCACAACATCCTTGGCAATGCGGTAAATGTCCTCCATCGTACTCAGCGAGGAAATCTGATTTTTATAGTAACTGCTGTGGGCAACACCACGCAGATACCATGCAAAGTGCTTTCTCGCCTCAAGGCAGGCAATATGCTCCCCGTGGTCCTGTTCGGACAACTGAAACTGCCGTACAGCAGTGGCAATGCGGTCTTTCAAAACAGGACGCCGATAATCAAAATTACCCTGCCGTGCTTCCCGGGCTTCCGTAAAAATCCAAGGATCGCCAAAGGTTGCTCTGCCGATCATAATGCCGTCCGCACCGGTGCGCTTCAGGCATTTGACAGCGGATTGCCCATCCACAATATCACCGTTAGCAAGCACCGGAATGGTCAGCTGCTGCTTGACCTTGGCGATCATGTCCCAATCCGCCACTCCGGAATAGAGCATACTCCGGGTGCGTCCGTGAACCGTGATCATTGCGGCACCGTTATCCTCCATCCGCTTTGTAAAATCCAGCACATTGACGGATCCTTTATCCCAGCCCAAGCGGCATTTCACCGTCACCGGCACATCTACCGCCTTGACCACTGCCGCCAAAATCTCCCCTGCCAGTTCAGGAGTGCGCATCAGGCCACAGCCGTCGCCGGAATTGGCAATTTTAGGCATGGGACAGCCCATATTGATGTCCAGAAAATCGCAGCCGGAGATTTCCAGAGCCAGCCTTGCGCCCTCTGCCATCACAGCCGGGTCATTGCCGAAAATCTGGGCGCCGCAAAGGCAGCCTTCGTTTTTTTTCAGCAATGCCGCGCTTTTTTTATCCTTATAGACCAGTGCCCGGGAGGAAACCATCTCCGTCACCGTGATATTTGCACCCAGCTCAGCACAGATTGTCCGGAAGGCCCAATCGGTAACACCGGCCATTGGACCCAGCGCAATGGGATTATTCACTTCCAAGTTGCCGATGCGCACCGCTGTTGCCCCCTTTCACATTGGGAGCATTATAACATAATCCGCGCGTTTTCGCAAGTCACAGAATATTGCTCAGAAGCCAAACCAAGCCCGTCACACCGGCACCGGCACAGGCCCATATTGCGCCCGACAGATTTTTGGGTATTTTCTGCTGATTGACCGCTCTTTTCGCCTCTTTTAAAAGCATTTCATCGGTGATACCCTCTCCCACCGCATCCTCCTTCAGGATGAAAATTGCCTGCTCAAAGAGCTTGGGCTCCGGGGAATGAACCACGATTACCTGCTTAGTGATACCTTTTACCAAAGTTTACCGCCTCCTTATGGAAATTTTGCCCCGGAAGCGGTATTTCATACAAAAAAGCGTCCGGATTTTCCGGACGCTTTTTTCTGTAATTAAATCTTCTTAGCGTGCTCCAGCAGATACTTTTCTGCTTCGGGGCTCCACAAATTGTTGTGTGCCTTGCAGATCTTGTCCAGCTCAGCAAACAGAGGATCGGTCTTGCCTGCTTCCTCGAAATCTGCAATTGCGGTCAGGGGCAGATCCAGATGGTTGTAGATCAGCTTCTTGCCGCCGGGGATCTTAGGCAGGTTCAGGGTGGTCTCGATGGCCGCATTCAGGCCGCCGATGTGCGTGACCAGCGCAGAGGGATTCAGCTTGCCGGCATTCATCATAGCGATGGCTTCCTGCATATCGTTGGTATTACCGCCGGAGGTGCCCACCACATGGGTGTACAGATAGTGGACATTGTACCAGTTAAAGGGAGCCTTGAACTGGGTATCGGTGGGACCTGCGAAGAAGTTCAGGCAGCCGTCAAAGCCCAGAATGTCGTCAGCCTGCTCGATCAGGGGCTTAACAGGGGCGAAGCAGATGACATCGTCATAGCCGGTGCCGCCGGTCAGCTCACGCAGATAAGCAGTGGCATTCTCCATACGGGTGTTCACATAGTGCAGCTCAATGCCGTTCTTTGCAGCCTCTTCCACAGTATAGATGGAGGCAGCACGCTCCAGACGAGCCTCGTCGATATCGGTGATGACCAGCAGGCTGGGGCGACGGTCGCAGTGGATGGCGTAGTCAATGGCAGCCAGACCCATAGGACCGACGGATGCCAGCATAGCCATCTTACCGCCTTCCTTGATGCCCATCTCGTGGACATAGGAGCCGGCCTTGGTGTGGTACATTGCATGGAAAGTGCCGATAACGCAGCTCAGAGGCTCAGCCAGAGAGCCATAGTAGTAGGTATCAGAGTTGTAGGGCAGCAGGCAGTTCTCCAGCAGGGTTTCGATGGGCACATTGCCGTACTGGGCGTTACCGCCGCAGTAGTTGTAGGAATAGCCGGGAGCTTCCTGAGAGCCGTTGTGATAGTGGGCAGGCTGGATAACGAACTTGTCGCCAACCTTATACTTATGCTTCCAGTTTTCGCCAACTTCTACGATATCACCGCAGAATTCGTGACCCAGAACGGTGGGATTCTCGTGGCAGTTGCTGGGAACGCGCTTGTGGTCGCCGCCTTCGATGGCAGCCTTGTAGCTGGACATGCACAGACTATCGGAAATCACACGGATACGGACACCGTCAGGGCCGATCTCGGGCAGTTCCACCTCGTCCAGACGCAGGTCTTGCTTACCGTAAATACGAACAGCTTTTGTCTTCATTGTTTTTCCTCCAATCAGGCAATGGTAATGCCGGCCTTATCCAGAATGGTAGGCACATTCTTCTCTGCGCCGATAGCCATAATATGTACGCCATCGCACAGCTTCTCGTCCTTGATCTTTGCGATCATCTCTGCAGCCATTTCAATACCCAATTGCATGGGCAGGCCCTTGATACCCTTTTCCTTGCCTTCTGCGGCTGCAGCGGCCAGACGGTCGATCATATCCTGCGGCACATCAATGCCGGGGACATTCTCGTTCATATACTTGGCCATACCGGCAGACTTCAGGGGGATGATACCTGCCATAATGTGGGTCTTAATGCCCATCTTGTCCACTTCTTCGACAAATCTCTTGAAGGTATCCAGATCGAAAATGCCCTGAGTTTGGACATACATCGCACCTGCTTCCACCTTCTGACGCAGCTTGTTCAGCTGCAGGAACAGAGGCTCATAGACGGGAGTGACAGATGCACCCTTGTAGAACTTGGGTGCACCGCCGGCCAGCTCATTGCCGCCGCAATCGCAGCCGGATTCTTCCATCAGGGACAGCATTTTCAGAATGCCAACAGAGTCAAGATCGTAAACGGGCTTGCTGTCCTTGCAGTCGCCCACCACGGGGTGGTCGCCGGTCAGAGCCAGCATAGTATCGATGCCAAAGCTGGCAGCTGCCAGTGCATCACCCATCAGAGCCATACGGTTACGGTCACGGCCGGTCATCTGCAGGATGGGTTCCACGCCTGCCTGCTTCAGCTTGATGCACAGACCCAAACCGGTGGCCTTCAGGCTGGCAGACTGCATATCGGTAACATTCACACCGTGAACCTTGCCCTTCAGAAGCTCAGCAGCTTCCATCTGCTCGGTAAAATCATAACCCTTGGGGGGTGCCATTTCGGCGGTAACGCCAAACTTGCCGGATTCCAGTGCGTCTTTCAGTAAGCTCATTATTTCTTCCCCCTCAAGCTGATGGTTCTGGGATAGGCAAAGTCGCCGTAGCCCTTGTCCTTACGGGTCTGGGTCAGCTTCTCCAGCTGGCCGGTTGCCTCCAGACGGTTGTAGATCTTGATCCATGCGCAGTCATTCTCGGGATTGACCTCGCACTTGCCGTTCTTCTGACCGCCGCAAGGTCCGTTGACCAAGCTCTTGGCACACTGGGTAATGGGGCAAATGGCACCGGTCTGACCCAGCACACACTCACCGCAGAAGCGGCAGGCCTCCTCCCACACGCCGAACTTGACGGCCTCACCAAGGTACATGGTGTTGTTGGAGGGATAAACGGGCTTGTTATTTGCATTCTTGGCAACACACTGCACACCGTCACCGCAGGACATGCAAATCACGCAGTCGGGGTTGGCGGCATTGATAGCCTTCATCTTGGTCTTAACGCCCAGATTCATACAGCAGTAGTCGCAGATAGTAGTAGCAACGACCTTTTTGCCGGCCTGCTCCAGAATAGCAGACAGCTCTGCGATTTGGGGTTCACCGCCGGTCTGGCAAGCGGTAGCACAGCTGTTGCAGCCGACGATGGCCACGGTCTTGGCATCGCCAACCATAGCCATAACTTCTTCAACAGGCTTTTTTTGTGTAATAATCATGGAAAATCTCTCCTTTCAGAGATTCAAAAATTCAGTTTTTCTCCCATTTGGGGTACATAAAGATACGCTTTCAGCTGCTCTATACCGGGTGCAGCAGTCTGCCATACGCCGTCCGGATCAAATGCCTTCTCCGGCAGATGCAGCAATACAATCTTGCAGGGCAACAGATCTTCCAGAAGCTTCAATGCAGGTGGCGTGCTTACATAGGGATAAGGCACCAAAAGCACATCCGGCCTAGGGAAAGACGCAAGCTTCTTCAGCTCCAAAGGAGAAGCATCTCCCAGAAACCAAAGCCTTTTACTTCCCTCGATCACATAACTGCGATGCTCGGTTGTCTTTCCGTAATGGCCCATATGCCGGGTGGCAACGGCTGTCAGCCGGATATTCCCTACCCTGACGGCATTATCCGAATGGATTGCACCGGGAATTTGTGATGTACCGTAAACGGGTCTTCCCGTTTTCTTAAAATAGGCATCTGCAAATGCAGGATCGCAATGGTCCTCGTGAAAATGGGTGAAGAACACGCCATCCGGCCACTTGAAGGACAATTTATCTCTCTCTGCCATGGGCGTGGTCAGGTAGGGCTTGACCTCCTGACACACGCCGTCCAGCAAAATTTCTGTATCATCCAGCGTCAGCAGAACACCTGCATTGGCTGTCCGCCTGATCTCCATGGAGTATCAGACGCCTGCCTTTGCGCGACGGATAACCTCTGCTTCGTCGCAGGTATTGACATTTTCGTAGCCTGCCAGAGGAACCAGCTTCTCATTGATGGTATCCAGAATCCAGCTGGCCTGGGGGAAGAAGAACTCGTCAAACTCGAAGGGAGGCGTGATCCAGTTCCGTGCGCCAACCACAACAGGAGGAGCATCCAGATCGTCGAAGCACAGCTCGGTGATGGTCTTTGCCACATCGTTCAGGAAGGAACCGCGGGCACAGGCATCGGAAACCAGCAGGACCTTACCGGTCTTGCGGACGGACTCCACGATCTTGGTGTAGTCCAGAGGAGACAGGGAGTGCAGGTTGATCACATCAGCCTCCATACCGTACTTTTCGCTCAGGGTCTTGACGGCATCCATTGCCCGGTACAGAACGGCACCGACGGTCAGGATGGTGATGTCCTTACCGTCACGAACCTTGTTGGTATCGCCGATTTCGATCTCGTAACGCTCGGTGGGAACGCCGCCCTCGTGGAACTGCTCACCCACATCGTAGATTCTCTGAGATTCAAAGAACACAACGGGGTCAGTACCCTTCAGTGCGGATTCCATCAGACCCTTGGCCTCCCAAGGCGTTGCGGGGAAGCAAACCTTCAGGCCGGGAATATGAGCGCACAGAGCGGTCCAGTCCTGAGAGTGCTGTGCACCGTACTTGGAACCCACGGAAACACGCAGCACCAGAGGCATCTTCAGGATGCCGGCGGACATTGCCTGCCACTTGGACATCTGATTGAAGATTTCGTCACCGGCGCAGCCGATGAAGTCAGCATACATCAGCTCAACCAGTGCGCGGCCGCCGGACAGAGCATAACCGACAGCGGTACCCACGATGGCACCCTCTGCCAGAGGAGAGTTGAACAGACGGCTGTGAGGCAGAGCATCCATCATACCGCGGTAAACGGCAAATGCGCCACCCCAGTCACGGCAGTCTTCGCCGTAGGCGATCATAGTGGGATCCTCATAGAAGCGGTCCCAGATAACCTCGGACAGACCGTCACGAAGGTTGTACAGCTTCATCTTGGAAACGGGCTTGCCGTCCTTGTCAATGGGGCTGCGCTCCTTGGCCTTGATCTTCTTGTAGCCCTCAGCCTCTTCCTTGGGAACGGTGAACTCGGGCTCACGGTCATCCAGCTTGTCGATCTTCTGGTTGGAGAACATAATGCGCTCCACAACAGCAGGATCCTGCTTGAAATCGCAGTAGGGGCTGAACACGGGGTCAGCAGCGGCCTTGCAGATCATGGTCATCCGGTCGGAGGTCTCCTTCAGGATAGCATCCACATCTTCCTGGGTCATAACGCCGGCTTCGATCAGCTTGGCGGGATAAGTGATGATGGGGTCAACTTCCTTCCATGCATCGATTTCTTCCTTGGTGCGGTAAGCATTCTGGTCGGAGACGGAGTGGCCGGAGAAGCGGTAAGTCAGAGTTTCCAGCATCACGGGGCCCTGACCGTTGCGCAGCAGCTCCAGCTTGCGCTCCATAGCGTCGATAACAGCAAGAGGATTGAAGCCGTCAACAGTTTCAGCATGGAACTGAGTGGGGCTGACACCGGAAGCGATCCGGCTCATGCAGCCCTGACCCATGGTCTCGCCGCGGGTCTGGTCGCCCATACCGTAGGAGTTGTTAAAGATGTTGTACAGAATGGGCATACCATCGTTGTGGCTCTCCCACAGGGTCTTATACTGGTCCATTGCGGAGAAGTTCAGAGCTTCCCACACAGGGCCACGGGCCATAGAAGCATCACCGATGTTGCAGATGCAGATGCCCTTCTTGTTGTTGACCTTCTTATAGAGAGCTGCACCGGTGGAAATGGTGCCGGAGCCGCCAACGATCGCGTTGTTGGGGTAAATGCCGAAGGGCAGGAAGAATGCGTGCATAGAGCCGCCCATACCCATATGGAAACCGCTCTCGCGGGCAAAGATTTCTGCCAGTGTGCCGTACAGAATGAAGCGGATGGCCAGCTCCTTCACATCCTTGGTCTCACCCAGCTTCTGGGTAGCACGCAGGCACTTGCCGTCCAGGAAGTTCTCCATCACATTCATCAGCTGCTCGTCGCTCATCTTGTTGATGGTGGACAGAGCCTTGGCCAGAATTTCGGAGTGGCTGCGGTGGCTGCCGAAAGCAAAGTCGTTCTCATCCAGCAGGTAAGCCTGGCCGACGCAAGCGGATTCCTGACCGGTGGACAGGTGGGCAGGGCCGGGATAAGTATGGTCAATGCCATTGTAGGAACCCTGAGTCTTAATCAGGTTCAGCATGGTCTCAAACTCACGCAGGACGGTCATATCCCGGAAAATCCGGATCAGATCTTCCTTGGTGAACTTGCCGGACTCCAGCTCTTCCTTAACGGTCTTGTTGTACTGGTTAACGGGAATGTCATTAAAGGTCACCTTACCGGGTGCGCGCACTACGGAAGGATCCACAAATAAACTCTTGGGCATTTCTTTCGTCCTCCTTTAATTACTTGGCAAGCAGAGTGGTGAAGTTCTCCAGATTCTGGCACAGCTCCTTCTGGAAGCGTGCGGCAGGAGTACCGTCCACTGCGCGGTGGTCATAGGTCAGGCTCAGGCCCATAGCGGGATAGATCTGGATGGAGCCGTCAGCACCCTTGCGGACACGGTCAACAGTGCCGCAGACGCCCAGAATACCGGTCTGGGGAGGATTGATAACGGGAGTGAAGCTCTCCACGCCCATGGAGCCCAGATTGGACACGGTGAAGCTGCCGCCGGACAGCTTGTCGGGGCTGATTGCACCGTCACGGCACTCACCGGCCAGCTCCTTGACAGCCTTGGAGATCTCCAGCAGGCTCAGCTGATCGGCATTGCGGATGGTGGGAACCATCAGGCCGCGGGGAGTATCCACAGCCACGCCCAGATTTACATGCTTGAACAGACGAATGGAGTTGTCATCCAGCATATTGGCGTTCAGGTCGGGGTGGTTCAGGAGGGTCCGGGAAACAGCATACAGAATGATGTCGCCCAGAGTGATACCTGCGTAGTCACCGCCGGCAGCCTTCAGGGCCTTGCGGTAGTTCAAAATTGCGGTGGCATCGAAGGAAACGGTATGAGTCAGCTGTGCCATAGTGGACAGGCTGGTAGTCATGGACTTGGAAATTGCGCGACGGATGCCGCTGAACTTCACATCCTCATACTCATTCTCGACAACGGGAGCGGCAGCGGCAGCAGCCTTGGCAGGAACACCCTGCTCGATGAGCTTCTGCACATCACGCTCGATGATACGGCCGTTGGGGCCGGTACCGACAGCCAGAGTGGCATCCACGCCGGCAGCCTTAGCCAGCTTGGCGGCTCTGGGAGAGACGGGTGCGCCGTCCTTGGCGGTGACAACGGGAGCGGCCTCAACAGCAGCAGGAGCTGCAACTTCCGCCACAGCCTCGACAACTGCAGGAGCAGCACCGGGCTTCAGGCAATCAGTGGGTTCGCCCTTGGGACCGACAGCACAGACATTCTCCATGCAGGGAACCTCGTCACCCTCTTCAAAGAAGATGGCCAGCAGTTCGCCTTCAGCGGTGGACTCGCACTCGAAGGAAGCCTTGTCGGTTTCATAAGTAAACAGAACATCGCCGATCTTGACCTGATCGCCAACCTGCTTCAGCCACTCACCGATGATGCAGCTTTCCACAGTGATGCCGGCCTTGGGCATAATAACAGCCTGTGCCTTGGTATTGCAAGCAACTGCGGCAGCAGGAGCTGCAGCAGCTGCAGGTGCAGCAGCGGGAGCAGCCTCGGCGTCAGCAGCGCCGGCACCGCGCAGAGCGGAGCAATCCTCGCCCTTGGTACCGATGGCACAGACATTGAGCAGGCAGGGCACTTCGTCGCCCTCTTCATAAAAGATTTCCAACAATTCGCCTTCAGCGGTGGATTCACATTCGAAAGAAGCCTTGTCGGTTTCGTAGGTGAAAAGCACATCGCCGATCTTAATCTGATCGCCGACCTTCTTGACCCACTCGCCGATAATGCAGCTTTCTACGGTGATGCCCGCCTTGGGCATGATTACTGCGTTTGCCATTGATAAATTCCTCCTTAGAGTTATGTTATAACATGATATTTATAACATTTTATAACATTTTCGTCAATAGGTTTTTTGCGATTTCACGCAAAAAAGATAAGCAGCGAAGCATTTTTGCCTCACTGCTTGTCATTGCTATAAAACGATCACATTATTTGCTTTCAACTCACGGGCAACCGTTTCCGGGACAGCATCATCGGAAATCAGATAATCCACATCGGAAAAACGGGCGAAGGTATAGGGCATCAGGCGGCTGAACTTGCCCTTGTCGCACATCAGCACCTTGGTGCGCGCCTTTCGCAAAACCATTGCCTTGACCGCCATATCCCCTTCCGTGCCGCAGGTAAAGCCGGCATCCGCATTGCAGCCGGACACGCCGATGAATGCCAGATCAATGTTGATCCGCTCCAGCATATCCAGCGTATTCTGTCCGGAAAGAGACATAGTTTTCCGGTTCAGATTGCCGCAGCACTGGGTAATACTGGGATTTTGCAGGGCGCAAAGCTCAATGGCGATGTTGGGTGCAGTCGTGAAAATATTCAGGTTGATATCCGGCAGAGCCCGGGCCAGCATCAGATTGGTGGTACTGGCATCCAGAAAGATCGTGCTGCCCGGCTGGATCAGGGATAACGCCTTGTTTGCGATAATCCGCTTGCCGGTGTTGTTTTCCTGCAGCCGCACTTCAAAGCCCGGGTCACCGGTGTGACGAACCGCCCTTGCGCCGCCACGGACTTTCACCACAGCACCGCTCTGAACCAATGCGTCCAGATCCCGGTGAATGGTCATCAGCGACACATCAGGACACAGCTCCTGCAGCTGCTTGATGGTGACAATCTGCTGAGATTCGATAAAATCGCAAATCTTTTTTTGACGAATGCTATTCATAATCCACCTCGGATGTTATGTTTCCGTTTTCTGTACGGGGATTATAACACCGTTATAACATTTTGTCAACACCCTATTTTATAACATTTTCAGCACAGCTTTACCAGCCGTATATGGTCTCCTTTTACCACAAGCAAAGCGTAGCGCAATCTCATGCATTGATGCGAATCCCTGCGTATTTTTCGAGCAATTTCAGGGTG
>SVLL01000043.1 GCA_015067935.1 Oscillospiraceae bacterium
CACAGAGGTGGAATCATACACGCTGTCGGAGAGGCGGATCACATTGGTTTTGGGGTCAAAATGGTCCGTCAGGTTGCCGCTGACCCGTTCGATCCGCACACCGCTCACACCGTTGGCACTCAGCACTCGCTGAGCGGCCTGCGCACCGGTGATACGCCGGCTGGAATATTTGTTGGAATAGCGTTTGAAGGTAGAATTTACATTTGCGCTGGCGATCATTGCCAAAATCACGCAGGGCAGCACCAGCACGATATAGGTTAAGTCAAAACCGTAGTAAAAACCGAACATACTTTTTCTCCTTTTCTTGTTTGCTTTCATTATACCCCATTCACGGGAAAATGCAAGGGAGTCTGTTGCATTTGTCTTTATAATGCATTATACTGAATATACTCAAAAAGTAATTACAAATTTTTGAATTTTTAGTGAGTAAAATCCTTTTCTTATGTGTTTTGTAAGTGAAGAGGTGATCACGATGGTGCAACCCGACGGAAAAATCGTCTTCTGGGAAAACGGCAGAGAGTCCGCGACCCTTGAAAATGTGATCCGTACCTATTCTGACCCCTTGGTGCGCTTTGCTTACAGCTTTGTGGGCAGCGCATCGGTGGCGGAAGAGCTGATGGAGGATGCCTTGGCTGATGTGCTTTTAAGGGACAAAAGATTTGAGGAAGAAGCCCAATTCAGAGCATATCTGTACAAGACCGTTCGCCATCGCTGCCTGAACTATCTGCGCTTCCACCGGAAACTGGTTCCGCTGGAGGATGTGGAAGGTGTGCTCTTTTGTGGGGACTTGGAAGCGGACACCATCCAAAAGGAACGGGACCGGACGGTCTATACCTGCTTGCAGGAATTGCCATTGCAATACCGGCAGGTGCTGATGCTGATGTATTTCGAGGGTTTCTCCGTAGAGGAAATCAGCACGATTCTGTCAAGGTCAAAAAAGCAGGTGTACAATCTGCTTGCCCGTGCCAAGGCCTCGATGAAAACTTCTCTTGAAAAGGTGGGAATCACTTATGAAATCTTATGAGGAAAGAATGGCTTCTGTAGAGCAGAAACTGCAGCGCAGGAAACATACGCGCAATATGGTGGCGGTAACGGCTTTCGCACTGTGTCTGTGCATCGTGGCCGGTATCTTCTTTATTCCGTATGACAACACAAGCCGGTATGACGGCAGCGAATATTACAAGGTCATCCAGGCAATAGAACGGGATTTTCCCAATTATAATGATAATCGCTTGTTCTTGGAAGAGTGGGAAGGCAAAGATGATATGATCTTTGAGGCGGGACCTCCTGAGGCAGCTCCGGGGGATATGGCTACGGATGTGAACAATTCGAATAACAGCTCTGTGGAGATCACCGACCATCAGGTGGCGGGTGTGCTGGAAGCGGATGTGATCAAGCGCAGCCAGACCCATATCTTCTATTTGACAAACTGTCTGCTGCAGGTCTATCCGATTGCCGGTGAGGATACCCGTCTTCTGAGCAGCCGGATGCTTCCGCTCCACAAGGATGCTTATTATTACAGTAACGCGCAGATGTATCTCTCTGCTGACGCGACCCGGATCAATCTGGTGATCGCCGGCTCCGGCAAGGTCTTTGATCCGGAGCGGTGGGATGCCTTTGTTCAGTTGGTTTCTCTGGATGTTTCCGATCCGGAAAATATCAAAGAGGAAAAGAATATCTATATCTCCGGCAGCCTGAATACGGTGCGTATGGTGGGCGAGCAGATGATGGTGGTCAGCTATTACCACCCGGAGGACAAAATCGACTTTGATAAGCCGGAAACCTTCCTGCCCCATGTGGGAGAGGTCGAAAATATGCAGATCGTCCCTGCAGACCAGATTATCGTACCCGACAAGCTGAATAATTTGGCGTATACAGTTGTGACCATGGTAGACAGCAAGACCATGGATGTCATAGACAGCGGTGCGTTTATGTCCTATGCCAACGAGATTTTTGTGTCCAAAGAGCGCATCTATGCCACCCGCAGCTACGGCGAAGATGTGTTTGCTGAGAAGACCGCCAACAAGGAAATCTGGGCGCATAAGACTATGACCGAGATCTCCTGCATGACCTACAATGCTGAGGGTCTGGAGACTGCCGGCACCTTCAATGTGGAAGGTACTGTGAGAAATCAGTATTATATGGACGAATATGAGGGTATTTTCCGGGTCGTGACGGAAACATACTGCATGGAGCAGCAGCGCAGGGAAAACGGCACCGTCGAGGCGTTCCGGAATCTGAAGCGCAATGCCAACCTCTATTGCTTCGAAGTAGGTACTTGGGAGCAGAAGGCTTTAGTGGAAAGCTTTGCACCGGATGGAGAAACCGTGGAATCCGTCCGCTTTGATGGGGATTATGCTTATGTCTGCACTGCTGTGGTGGTGACCCTGACAGACCCCGTATTCTTCTTTGATATGACCGACCTTGATAATATCATCGTCAAGGATACCGGCGTGATCGCGGGCTATTCCAGCTCTCTGATCCAGCTGAACGATGGTCTGCTTTTGGGTATCGGTATGGACGACAATCGAAACCTGAAGGTGGAGGTCTATCAGGAAACGGAAACCGGTGTGCAATCCCTTTGCGTGTACAACACGGAAATCCGCAGCTTTGCTTCCGAATACAAGGCCTATTACATTGATCGGGAGAAAAATCTCTTCGGTATTCCCACCCAGGAGGGGTATATGCTGCTGTTGTTTGACGGCTATCAGATCGTCAAGTTGGCTTGTGCGAAAAGCATAGACTACAGCAATTTTAGCCGGGGTGTGGTCATTGACCATTATCTGTACGCCTTTGATTGGGAAGGCTTTGAAGTGGTAAAAATTTAAACTGTGTGATTTTGTCACAGAAATCCTCCTTCTTTTGGGGTAAGATAAGGTCACAAAACAAAACAAGGAGGACAAAAAGATGTCAGTTCTGAAAATTACCAAGGACAATTTTGAAAGTGAAGTTTTGAAGAGTGAAAAGCCCGTTTTGGTGGATTTCTTTGCCAGCTGGTGCGGTCCCTGCCGGATGGTAGGTCCCATCGTGGACGAGATCGCCGAGGAAAACGAGCACATCGTCGTCGGCAAGGTGGATGTGGATGCCCAGCTGGAGCTGGCAAGTCAGTTTCAGGTTTACAGCATCCCCACGCTGGTTGTCTTTAAAGAAGGCAAGGTGGTGTCCCAAGCCACCGGCGCAAAATCCAAAGCCCAGATCCTTTCGATGCTTCCGTAAACACAACGCTGCACCCACCGCATTTGCGGTGGGTGCTTTTTGTATTTGTGACAATATCACGGTAATTCCCGAAAAGATGGGCTATACTAACCTCAAAAGGAGGTAAGATTATGAATAATGTTTATGATGTTTTGGTTTTAGGCGGCGGCCCGGGTGGATATACGGCAGCAATGTATGCAGCGCGGGCAGGACTGTCTGTGGCAGTTGTGGAGCGTCTGGCTGCCGGTGGGCAGATGGCTCTGACTCACGAGATTGATAATTACCCCGGCTTTGAGGATGGCGTAGATGGCTTTACCTTGGGTGCCAAGATGCAGCAGGGGGCGGAACGCTTTGGGGCACAGACCATCTATGGAGATGTGCAGGCTGTGGATTTTCTTGGAAATGTGAAAAAGCTTCATACGCAGGAAGAAACCTATTACGGGCGGACGGTCATCGTTGCAACGGGGGCCAATCCCCGGAAGCTGGGACTGCCTATGGAATGGGAGCTGACGGGCAAGGGTGTGCACTATTGCGCTGCCTGCGACGGAATGTTCTATCGCGGTAAAACGGTGGTGCTGGTCGGTGGCGGTAATTCTGCGGTTGCGGATGCACTGACCCTTTCCCGGGTGGCGAAAAAGGTGATTATGGTTCACCGTCGGGATACCTTGCGTGCGTCAAAAATCTACAACGAAGCTCTAAATGAGGCGGAAAATATCGAAATCCGTTGGAACAGCGAAGTAAAGGGCTTGCAGTATGCCGAGCGTGTCAACGGTGTGGTGCTGCGAAATAATATTTCCGGGGAAGAAGAATTGCTTGCCTGCGACGGAGTGTTTGTCAGCATTGGCAGAAACCCGGCCACGGAGCTGTTTGTCGGGCAGCTGGAATTGGACGAGAACGGTTATATTGTGGCAGGGGAGTCCACGACCACCAATCTGCCCGGTGTGTATGCAGTGGGCGATGTGCGCACTAAGGCGGTGCGGCAGATCGTGACGGCAACGGCAGACGGTGCGGTAGCCGCCCACGAAATCGAAGAATTTCTGGCGGCGAATGTTGCGTAAGGATTTATGGTGTGCTATAATAACGAAAACCAATGAAAGGGGCGTTATTATGCACACCGTTTCTGTTAAGAAAGTAAGATCGAACGCAATGTTACCTACCTATGGCTCTCAGGAGGCTGCCGGTGCGGATTTGTACGCCTGTCTGGAGGAAACTGTAACCATCGGCGCAGGAGAGACCGTATTCATCCCCACGGGCCTGGCAATGGAGATTCCTAAGGGCTGCGCCGGACTTGTCTATGCCCGCAGCAGCTTGGGTACCAAGCGCGGTCTGGCTCCTGCCAACAAGGTCGGTGTCATCGACAGTGATTACCGGGGCGAGATTTCCGTAGTGCTGCACAATCACGGAAAAGAGGCGCAGACTGTTGCTCCCGGTGAGCGGATTGCCCAGCTGGTGATCACTCCGGTCATTACACCTGTGTATGAAGAAGCTGAAAACTTAAGCAATACAAATCGCGGCACCGGTGGTTTTGGGTCTACCGGCAAATAAGGGAGAACAGATATGCGTAAACATCTGGTAAGCTGCCTCGTGGTTCTGTTGGTTATTTGCCTGTTGCCCGGGTGCGACGGTTACAATGATGTGATGTTCGAAATTCTGTCCAATCCGGTGAATTACACAGAATATGAGGCGGTACTGGGGCGTATCCTCTACGATAACGGGGAAACCTTGCAGACATATCTGCAAGAAGATACTGCCATTGCTGAAACCACCAAAGTGGTGTTGGAGGTCTATCTTCCCACCAATGAAGAAGCCGGGAGATTTTACGGTGAAGAATCGAAACCCTGTGAGGTCTATCCGGTCTATTTGGAAATCAACGAGTCAAACCATAGAATACTGCTGAAAAGCGGTTTCTATGAAGCGGTGTCCAAAGGGGTAAAGCTGTCGTTAAAAACCTCGTGTTTGATTTATATGGACAGTAACTTCTTCTACATCTGCGCCATTGCTTTTGATGGGACCCAATACCTTAACGAATCTGACGGTTTGGCCAATATTATTGCAATGATGGAAAATAACCGCAGCCTGTTATAAGAAAAACCCACAGAGCAAACGCTCTGTGGGTTTTTATCAATAGAACAGAATATCGGAATAGGTGGGGTAGGGCCAATAGGTTTTGTCTGTCAGCTGCTCCAGCGTATCCGCATCCGCACGCAGACTTTCCATAGCCGGCAGGATCTCCCGGCTCATATAATCGGCAGCAGCCTCTGTGTCATCAGGAATGAAGCGCAGCTTTTCGGAGAGCTTTGTCACTTTTTCGTACAAGCTGTCGCAAGTTGTGCTGATTCTTTCAGCCAATGCCTGCTCAGTCTTGCAGGAGATGCCCAGTGCCTTCTTGTCCAAAATGGCCTTAGCCAGATCGCTGCTGTAATGCAGTGCGGCGGGGAGAATCTGATGCAGTGCCATATCCACGCAGGTGCGGCCTTCAATGGCAACGATCTTCTTATAGGACTGCAGATGAATTTCGTATCTTGCCCGGAATTCCGATTCCGTAAAGATGCCGCGCTTGGTCACCAGATCGATGTTCTTCTGGGATACATAGGTGGGCAGAGCCTGTGCGGTGTTGCTGTGATGACTCAGACCGCGCTGCTTGGCCTCCTGCTTCCACTGCTCGGCGTAGCCGTTGCCGTTGAAGATGATCCGCTGATGCTCAGTGAAAGTATCACACACCAGCTTCTGCAAGGCGGAATCGAAATCCTCCGCATTTTCCAGAATGTCTGCAAATTTGCCCAGCTCTTCGGCCATAATGGTATTCAAAGCAATATTGGGACCTGCAATGGACTGGGAAGAACCCAGCATACGGAACTCAAACTTGTTGCCGGTGAAGGCAACGGGGGAGGTGCGGTTCCGGTCCGTGGTATCCTTGGGGATGGAGGGCAGCACATCCACACCAATGCGCATTAGGCTCTTCTGGGGATCGGTATAGTTGGTGCCGTCGATGATGGACTTAACAACCGCGGTCAGCTCGTCGCCAAGAAAGATAGAAATGATGGCCGGAGGGGCTTCACTTACGCCAAGACGGTGATCGTTTCCTGCGTAGGCAACGGTGGAGCGGAGGAAATCCTGATACTCGTCAATACCCTTGATAAAGGCGGCGAGAAATACCAAAAACTGGGCATTCTGCCGGGGGGTCTTACCGGGCTTAAAGAGATTTTTGCCGGAATCGGTACAAAGAGACCAGTTGTTGTGCTTGCCGCTGCCGGCAATACCGGCAAAGGGTTTTTCGTGGAGCAGGCACACCAAATCATGCTTTGCGGCGCACTTTTTCATAATTTCCATAACCAGCTGATTGGAGTCGCAGGCATTGCCGGCCTCAGAATAGATGGGGGCAAGCTCGTGCTGGCAGGGGGCACCTTCGTTGTGCTTTGTCTTTGCCAAAATACCCAAACGCCACAACTGCTCATCCAGATCCTTCATAAAGTTGGAAACCCGGGTGCGGATGACACCAAAATAATGATCATCCAGCTCCTGACCCTTGGGTGCAGGTGCGCCAAAGAGGGTACGGCCCGTCAAACGCAGGTCAAGCCGCTGGGCATAGAGAGCACGGGGGATCAGGAAATACTCCTGCTCAGGACCCACGGAGACCTTCACACGCTGGGTTTCCAAATCACCGAACAGCCGCAGAATGCGAACGGCTTCCCGGGAAATCTCGTCCAGAGAGCGGAGAAGGGGCGTTTTTTTATCCAGTGCCTCACCCGTATAGGAGAAGAAGCAGGTAGGAATGTACAAGCTGCCGTCCTTGACAAAAGCAAAGGCGGTAGGATCCCAAGCGGTATAGCCACGGGCTTCAAAGGTTGCCCGCAGACCGCCGGAGGGGAAGGAGCTTGCATCCGGTTCACCGCGTACCAGTTCGCTGCCGGAGAACTCCATAATCACCCGTCCGTCGCCGGTGGGGGCGATAAAGGAATCGTGCTTTTCTGCGGTGATGCCGGTCATGGGCTGGAACCAATGGGTGAAGTGGGTCGCACCTTTTTCGATGGCCCAGAGCTTCATGGCCTCGGCAATTTCATTTGCCACCTCAAGGGGAAGGGGAGAGCCGATACGGATACACTGTTTCCATGCGTTATAGGTCTCAGGCGCAAGGCGTTGCTGCATCGTCGCCTCATTAAATACATCGGTGCCGAAAATCTCAGGTACATTGATGATGTGACTCATATAAACGCATCCTTTCTGAAAGCTTTCTTTCAATTTTAATCCATAGCCACAAAAAATGCAAGCTTTATTTGTCAAATGTGGCAATATGTGCCTACAGTTCCTGCGAAAATGTGTGGACAATCCCAAAAAGAGAAATAAAAATGAAATTTTGAAAGTTTCATATTGCATTTTTTGACGGTATATCATATAATAAGCCAAGTATAAACGAAAAATTCCGGGAAGGAATGATGGAAATGAGTGCCTACGCTTGCAGAAATCGGGAAGAACTGGTGCAGGAAGCCCAGAAAATGCAATCCCGTTTTGATGCGCTGAGGAATAAGAACCTGAAGCTGGATATGTCCCGGGGCAAGCCCAGCAAGGCGCAACTGGATATTGTCAACGATCTGCTGACGGTTTTGGACGATCCGACGGTATGCAATTTAAACGGTAATGATTGCCGCAACTATGGCGATCTGGCAGGATTGCAGTGCGCTCGGGAATTTTGGGCGGAGGTTTTGGGCTGTAAGAGCTCTCAGACCTTCGTTGGTGGCAATGCCAGCCTGAGCTTGATGCACGACCTCATTGCCCGGGGCTATACACACGGCCTTGTGAATTCTCCCCGTCCGTGGTGCCGGGAGGAGAAACTGAAGTTTCTGTGTCCGGTACCCGGTTATGATCGGCATTTCCGTATTACGGAGACTTACGGATTTGAGATGATCACCGTTCCTATGACCCCTGACGGTCCGGATATGGATGTAGTGGAGGAGCTGGTGGAGGATCCGGCTGTTAAGGGCATCTGGTGCGTTCCCAAGTATTCCAACCCTCAGGGCTATGTTTACTCCGATGAGACCATCCGCCGTTTCGCCAATCTGAAGCCTGCTGCTCCGGATTTCGTGATTATGTGGGACAATGCCTATTGCGTCCACGAATTTGAGGGAGAGTTTGCTCCCTTCAAGGATATCATTTCTCTGTGCGCTGAGGCGGGTCGTCCCAATATGGTCTATGAGTTTGCCTCCACATCCAAGCTGACCTTCCCCGGTGCGGGCATCTCGGTGATCGCTTCCTCCGAGGAAAATATCGCCTATTGGAGTAAGCTGGCAGGCGTGCAAAATATTTCCTATGACAAAATAAACCAGCTGCGCCATGTGCTGTACCTGAAGGATAAGGCGCATACGCTGGAGCTGATGAAAAAGCACGCAGAGATCCTGCAGCCCAAGTTCCGTATGGTACTGAAGATGCTTCGCAAGGAGCTGACCAACAAGGGAATTGCCCATTGGCACCATCCCGTCGGCGGCTATTTCGTCTGTGTGGCGGCGATGCCGGGAACGGCAAAGCGCACTTGGGAGCTGTGCAAGCAGCTGGGTGTGACACTGACACCTGCCGGTGCGACCCATCCCTACGGCATCGATCCCGAGGATTCCATGATGCGTATCGCTCCCAGCTATCCGCCTATTGAGGAACTGGAGGCGGCAATGGAGGTCTTCTGCGTCAGCCTGAAGATTGCGGCTCTGGAAAAGTATCTGGGTGAGAAACTGGTATGAAAAAGCTGATTGAGAAATTTGGGGATGTTTTGCCCTACCTGTTTTTTGGTGTACTGACTACGGTGGTTAACTATCTGGTATACCTGCCGTGCCTTTACTGGTTTTGCTTGGATGCGTGGCTGAGCAATGTTCTGGCGTGGATCGCAGCTGTGGCCTTTGCCTATCTGACCAATAAGCCTTTTGTTTTCAAAAGCCATGATTGGTCTTGGACCGTGGTATGGCCGGAGCTTGTGAAGTTTGTTTCCTGCCGCGTCGGCTCCGGCGTACTGGAGACGGGAATTATCTGGTTGTGTGTGGATATGCTGGGCTGGAACGGTGTGGTGATGAAGCTGATTACCGCTGTGCTGGTCATCGTGCTGAACTATGTGGGAAGCAAGCTGCTGGTCTTTAAGAAGAAATAAGCAAAATGCTGTTGCAGATTCTGCAACAGCATTTTGCTTTATCCGTACTTTTCCTGCAAATAGCAAATCGCCTGCCGATAGCCGTCGATGCCCTGACCCTTGATGGTTTTTTCGCAGTAAAGTCCTGCATAGGAAATCTGCCGGAAGGGTTCACGGGAATCCACATCGGAAATGTGGACTTCCACAGCCGGGATGGACACCGCCTTCAGGGCATCCAGAATTGCCACGGAGGTGTGGGTGTAGGCGGCAGGATTGATGACGATGCCGTCATACACACCGTAAGCCGCTTGAATCGTATCCACGATTGCCCCCTCGTGATTGGATTGAAAATGGTCAATCTGAATAACGGCATCTTTTGCGGTCTGCTCAAGCAGTGTCAGCAGGTCGGCATAAGTATTTTTTCCGTAAATACCCGGCTCACGAATGCCAAGCATATTGATATTCGGGCCGTTGATTACAAGAAGCTTCATTTTCCTTCCTCCCATAGCTTGAGAATCTCCCCGGCAGCATGCTCCGGTGTGCCGTTATTGTCAATTTGGCAGTCTGCAAACTTTTCATACATAGGCTTGCGAATGCGATACATTTCTTCAAGGCGACCGGTCTGTGAAAGAGGGCGACCGTCTGTCGGCAGCGCGTCAATGTTCCGAACAAGGCAGAAAACCTTGCCGTTTTGGTGGAGCAGGGGATAGTTTTCTTCCCTTGTGACACAGCCGCCGCCGGTGGCAATGACCTTACCGGAGGTTTTGCACAGCTCAGCAAGCACCTGCGTTTCCAATGCCCGGAAGCCGCTCTCCCCCTGATTGGCAAAAATCTCAGGAATCGCGCATCCGGCTACCCGGACAATCTCTGCATCCGCATCCACGAATTCTTTCCCTAACTGCTCGGCCAGCATACGCCCAACAGTGGATTTTCCCGAGCCGGGCATACCAATTAAGATGATATTTTCCATTTGCTGACGCAGAATGTGATGGATTTCATCTGTTTTTTCGTCGGGAATCGAACTTTTTGTGAACCACTGCGCCGCTTCCTTTGCTTGGGCAACCAGCATTAACAGTCCGTTCATCGCCACAAGTCCCCGTCTTTCTGCATCCAGCAGAAGGGCGGTTTTTGCAGGATTGTAGATTACATCCAGCACACCCTCCAGCCGAGGAAAACCCTCCAGTGACAGAGGGGCCGCACCGTTTTGGGGATACATTCCCACCGGGGTGGTATTGACGATGACAGCCGCATCTTTGTGCAAATGCAGGTTGGTGTAGTTGTTCTCACCGGAGCGGGAGATGATGACCACCTGTGCTTTATGATCCTGCAAAACCGCAACAGCTGTTTTGGAGGTGCCGCCGGTACCTAAAACCAAAACCTTTTTCCCGGCAAGCGTCAAACCGCTGTGCAGGAGCATCGTTTCAAAGCCAAAATAGTCCGTGTTGTGCCCCAAAAGGCTGCCGTCTTCCTGTCGGACGATGGTATTGACGGAACCCAACCTCTTGGCAATAGGGGACAATGCTTTGCAATAGGGGATGACGGTGGTTTTATAGGGAATGGTAACATTTAGTGCGGAAAAGTCGGCAGTTTGCAGATAGATACCCAGTTCTTCCTCACTTTTCTCCAGCAACTCATAGGAATAACTGCCAAGATGGCTGTGAATTTGGGGAGAGTAGCTGTGCCCCAGCTTGGCACCCAACAGTCCGCATTTCATCATACAACCTCGCAGAAGCTGCCCAAATAGGTAAATTCCTCACACAGCTCATCCAGCTCACAGATCAGCTGCACAAATTCCTCGGAATAAATAGAGGTTTCCAGATCAAAATAGAACATAAACTCAAAATCCCGATCGGGCAAGGGACGGGATTCCAGCTTGGTCACATTGATTCCCAAGGCATAGAACCGCGCCAGAACCCGGTACAATGCACCGGGGCGGTGATTGAGGATCATCATAATGCTGGTTTTGTCAGAGCCGGGATAAATCTCCAGATTTTTGCTGATGCAAATGAATCGGGTGCGATTATTGCCCTCGTCCTGAATGGAGGATGCGAGGCTGACGAGGCTGTAAAGCTCCATACAGCTGCGGCTGGAGATGGCGGCCACATCGGTACGGCCGGAGGTTGCCACCATTTCTGCGGCAACGGCGGTATTCTCCACGGGAATGATTTTTACACCGGGCAGCTTTGCCAAAAAGGCACTGCACTGGTTGATGGCTTGTTCGTGAGAATAGATTTCCTTGATGTCAGCAAGCTGCGCACCGGGATTGGCAAGCAGGTTGTGATCAATTTTCAGCCGGAAGGTACGCACAATGGAGAATTTATGATGGATCATCAGATCGTAGACCTTTTTCACAGAGCCGGCGGTAGAGTTTTCGATGGGCAGAATGCCGTACTGACAAAGTCCCTTCTCAATGGCAGTAAAGATGCCCTCGAAATTCTTGAAATACATAATGAAGGGATTCTGGAACATCTTTTCACAGGCAATTTGGGCATAGGCACCTTCTACGCCCTGGCAAGCTACCATCGGAGCGGTGGGGAAGAGTTTCGGGGTGTTCTCTATGGCATCGCGGATCTGCCGATACAAGGGAGAAATGGTATCATTTCGCTTGCTCTGGTAGCTTCTGCTCAGCTCAAAAAGCATGGAGTACAGCACCCGGGTGTAGTTTGCCATCTCAGGACCGGACATCTGTGCCACATCCTTGAGCTTTTCCCGCTCCCGGGCCGGGACGAAGATGGGCAGATTGTTTTCTTTTTTATAGTCGCCGATTGCAGCGGCAATTTCCATTCGCGAGGCGAATAATTTCACCAGCTGTTCGTCAATCCGGTCAATTTCGTTGCGAAGTTCATTCAGTTCCATAATTATCCTCTTTTCTGTACAGAAGAATTACCGAGAATCATATCGTACACAGCGATTGCAGCAGCTGCCTCAATCACCGGCACCGCCCTCGGGACGATACAAGGATCGTGACGGCCTTTTACCTCCACGGTTGTGATTTCACCCGTTTTGAGATTTACCGTCTGCTGGCTTTGCCCAATGGACGGTGTGGGCTTGATCGCTGCAGTAAAGACCACAGGCATACCATTGGTGATGCCGCCAAGAATACCACCGTTGTGGTTTGTGAGAGTTGTGACTTGCCCGTTGTGGATGGTATAGGCATCGTTGTATGCGCTGCCCCTTGCTTCGGGAGCGCGAATGCCGTCGCCAAACCACAGACCCTTTACAGCGGGAATGCCGTAGATAATTTGCGCAATGCGGTTTTCTACGCCGCCGAACATAGGCTCGCCCAAGCCGGCAGGCAGACCGGTGATGGCACATTCAATGCTGCCGCCGATACTGTCTTTCGCCTGCCAGACATGGGAGATTTCCTCCTGCATCAGCTTCGCAACAGTGTCATCCAGCACTGGAAAATTCAAACCGATATCATAAATTTGCGGTTTTACGGCATTAAACGAAAGATCAGAAACGCTGCCGATCTGCAAGATGTGCGCGGCAATTCGGATACCCATATTTTCCAGCCATTGTTTGCACATACCGCCGGCAATACAAAGAGGGGCAGTCAGCCGGCCGGAGAAGTGACCACCGCCTGCTGCATCCTGAAATCCACCGTATTTTACCTGCGCTGTATAATCTGCGTGACCGGGACGGGGGCAATCTCTGAGATTGTTGTAATCACCGGAACGGGTGTTGGTGTTGCGGATGATGGCGGCAATGGGGGAGCCGCAGGTGCAGCCATCGACGATGCCGGATAGGAATTCAGGCACATCCGCTTCTTTGCGGGGGGTGGAATAGGAATGCTGACCCGGTGCCCTGAGTGCCATAAAGGATTGCAGTTTATCAAAGTCTACGGATAAGCCGGCAGGAATGCCATCCAAGGTCATACCGATAGCGGGACCGTGGGACTGACCGAAAATCGATAATTTTAAGTTTTCGCCGTAAAAACTACTCATATTTTCCTCCTAACCGGCGGTATTCCGCCCAAAACTGGGGATAGGATTTTTTTACTGCCTCTGCACCCAAAATGGTCACAGGCCCGGTGGATACAGTCGCGGCAATGGCTGCTGCCATTGCTATGCGGTGGTCGTTGCAGCTGTCCACAGTTCCACCGGTGAATCTGGCAGGGGAGACGGTGAGGGTATCCCCCGTTGCTGCGGCAGAGCCGCCAAGGGCTTCCAGCAGGGCAATCACCGATGCAACCCGGTCAGATTCCTTTAGCCGCAGTCGCTGAATGTTTGTAAAGACCGCACCCTGTTTGGCAGCTGCTGCCACCGATAAAATCGGCACCAGATCGGGAATGTCTGCAGCAGAAACCGTAGGTATCCCTTCGTTCAGTTGTTTGAGAACATCCAAAACTGCCCGGTCTCCCTGCAGAGAATCGGTATCCAATCCGCGAATGGTTAATTCGCTGCCCAAAGCGTTTGCGGTAAGCCAAAATGCACCGTTACTCCAATCGCCTTCTACTGTTAGGTATCCGGGAGACCGATTGGAAGGGAAAAGCGCGAGTGCGGCATTTGTCAGGTCAATATAGGGCTTGGATTCCAACTTTCCGGTAACGGTCAGGGAGCAATCTTTCATCAGGGAATGGGCAAACATCAGCCCGGTGATAAACTGGCTGGATACGCTGCCATCGATCGCATAATCCCCGGATTTCAGCTTTCCGGTGCACCGCAGAGTGTTCTGAGTGGGGCGACACAGCGAGCAGCCCATCCGTTCCATTTCCTCCCAAAGGGGAGAAAGGGGACGGCTTGCCAGCCGACCTTTCATTAAGAAAGTGCCATCCACACCCAATGCGCCCACAATGGGCAGCATAAACCGCAGGGTGGAGCCACTCTCGTTGCAATCCAAAACGGCACATTCCGGTGCCTTTCGGATGGGCATCACAGTGTAGCCGGAATCCGTTGCATCGATTTGCGCGCCCAAGGCACGCAGGCAGGAAACGGTGGCCTCAATGTCCTGATTGGTTTCGCTGCAGACAAGCTGTGTGGGTGAGTCTGCAAAGGCGGCGCAAATCAGAAGCCGGTGGGCTTGGGATTTGGAGGGAATGACATTGACCTCACCACGAAGAAGGTGGGGTGTAATGGTGATATTCATATCAAAGTCCTTCTTGAATAAAGGTTTTCAAGGTTTCGACAGGGGTGGGACGAATGACGCATCTGCCAATTGTTTCCGGGACAATCAGATTGACCGTACCGCCAGTGCGCTTTTTGTCGGACAGAGCCGCACTATACAGCAGCTTTGCGGAAAATTCGGTGTCTGTAGGAAGACCGAACTGCTTCAGAATTTCCACAATGCTATTTTTAGTGCACTCATCGCAGATGCCTTCTTTTTCAGCCGCTCTGCTGACAATAGCCATACCGATCGCTACAGCCTTGCCGTGGGAGACTGTGTAATGACTGCCGGCTTCCACACCGTGACCGATGGTGTGCCCCAGATTCAGCTTCATACGGCTGCCGGTATCAAATTCATCCTCGGCAACCACATCCCGTTTCAGCTCTACACAACGGGTGATTACTGCTTCCCGATCAAAGGCAAGACCCTTTTCCTGCAGGTGGGCAAAAAGCCGGGCATCGTACAGAATACCGTACTTAATTACCTCAGCGCAGCCATCCCGGAAGGTATCGTCCGGCAGGGTGTTCAAAGTATCTGTGTCACACAGTACCAATTTGGGCTGATAGAAGGCACCGACGAGATTTTTGCCGCATTCCAGATCAATGGCGGTTTTGCCGCCCACGGAGGAATCCACAGCTGCCAGCAGGGTCGTGGGAACTTGAATGAAGGCGATACCACGCAGATAGGTGGCTGCCGCAAAGCCCGTCAGGTCACCCACCACGCCGCCGCCGAGGGCAATCAAGCAATCGCTTCGGGTGATGTGGTTCTGCGCCAAGAAGTTCATAACGGATAAATATGTGCTGCCGTTTTTGCTGCTTTCGCCAGCGGGAAAGACATAGGATACTACGGAAAAACCGGAGTTTCCCAAACTTTTGGCGACTGTTTCACCATACAGTGGCCATACATTGGAATCACTCACAATGGCGGCAATTTGGGCCTTTGCAACGGCGGCAACTTCCGCTCCCAGCGAAGAGAGCAGACCTGCACCGATTTTTACTTCGTATGAAGTTGAGGCGTTGACCTTGACGATGTTCATCCGTCTACTTCCTCCTTGCGGCGTTTGCCCTCGTCAAAAAGGGCAACCAAAAAATCCATATCTTGATTTGCCAGTGCAGAGCGGTATGCCTGCAGCGAGGCAATGTACGCATCCAATTCAAAGAGCATATTTTCGCGGTTTTCCATACATAATTCTGCCCACATCTGGGGATTGAGCCACGCCACACGGGTCAGATCCTTGTAGCTGCCGGCAGAAAAACCCTTGTGATGCAATGCAGTTGGGGATTTAATAAAGGCATTGCTCAGTACATGGGGCATTTGTGAGGTAAAGGCAATCAGTCGATCGTGCTCTTGCGCTGTGCAAACAGAAAAAGAGCCGAAATTGCAGGGGGCAAGGGCATCCTTGACTCGCTGAAGCAGCTGCATCTCGTCAAATCTGGGGGGGACCAGTACCATTGGTGCGCCCTGAAACAGATTGGAGCGGCTTGCCTTAAAGCCCGAGTGGTGGGAACCGGCCATCGGATGCCCACCCACAAAGGTAAAACCGTATTTATCCGCAAGGGGGAAGCACCGGCTGCAGATTTCTTCCTTAATGCCGCAAAGATCCATTACAAGCGCATCGGGCTTGACCAAATGAGCATGTGCTTCCAACCAATTTGCGCTGCTGTTGGGATAGATAGCCAGCAGAATCAAATCGCAGGCGGGGAGAGTTTGCATATCTAATTTGCCGTGGACTGCACCTGCCAACTGGGCGAAGGATAAGATGCTCTCATCCTTTTCAGCGGCATAGACGAGATGGTCTGCTTTGGCAAATGCTCTTGCCATAGAGCCACCGATCAGGCCGAGGCCTAAGATACCAACATTCATTTCAAAACCTCTCGGATTTGCTGGACCTTCTTGTTCAGCTCCGCAAACTGTACGGGTGTGAGAGACTGTGCACCGTCGCACAGTGCGCAGGCGGGATTGTTGTGAACCTCCACCATAATACCGTCAGCCCCGGCAGCAGCGGCAGCGTATGCCATGGGGGGCACGAGCTTGGCTTTTCCGGTTGCGTGACTGGGGTCAACGATCACAGGCAGGTGGCTCAGCTCCTGCAAAACGGAGATGGCAGACAGATCCAGCGTATTTCTTGTATAAGTCTCAAAGGTACGGATGCCACGCTCGCAGAGCATCACATTCTCGTTGCCCTCGCTCATAATATACTCTGCGCTCATCAGCAGTTCCTGCAGGGTATTTGCCAGGCCGCGCTTGAGCAAAATTGGTTTCTGGGTTTTTCCCAGTTCCTTCAAAAGATCGAAATTCTGCATATTTCGTGCGCCGACCTGAATCACATCTACATCGGCAAACAGATCCAGAGTACTGATATTCATAATCTCCGTGACAATAGGCAGGCCCGTTGCTGCCTTTGCCTTGATCAGCAGCTCGATACCGGCTCCTTTCATACCTTGGAAGGCGTAGGGGGAGGTACGGGGCTTGAATGCACCGCCACGGAGCAAATTAGCACCGGCTGCCTTGACCGCAGCAGCCACTTCGATGATCTGCTCCTCGGATTCCACACTGCAGGGACCGGCGATCATAGCAAAATGACCGCCACCGATCTTCGCATCGCTCACCTGAACCACTGTGTCTAACGGATGGAATTTCCGGTTTACCTGCTTAAATGGCTCGGAAACCCGCTTGACACTTTCCACAATGTCCAGAGAGCCGAGAAGCTCCATATCCACCCGGCTGGTATCGCCGATCAGACCGAGAACGGTGACTTCCTGACCTTCGGAAATATGCACATCGAGGTTCATATTTTTCAGCCAGTCAATCAGATGTTGGGTTTGAGCGGGGGTTGTACCGTGTTTCAGAATTGCAATCATAATAAAACATCTCCTAACAAAAAGGAGCCGCACGAACAGCGATTCGTGCGGCTCCAAGTAAAATCTTACTATTGCATCCGGAAAACAGTGCAGCACAAAACGCTATTACTCTTTGTCGCCAAAAAAGTAATAGTTAAAGTAAAACTGTGCAGCAAAGTTCAAAGCAGTCATATACAAATGACCTCCTACGACGGATTGCCAATATTATAGCACTATTGCACAGAAAATGCAAGTGCTTTTTTGACAATTTTACAGAGCTTCAAAAGCATAATTTTCAAATTTCAGCCGGTCGCCCACATCCGCACCAAAAGGCAAAAGAGCAAGGGCAACTTCTGACACAATTCCGGTGTCGTCGTATTTTACAAAGGCGTAATCGCCTCGGATGTCAATGATTGTGCAGAGCATAATGTTCCTCCAAGAAAATCCGCCCCTAGAATCTAGGGGCGGATCAGTATTAAGGATTAGTCCTTGTACATCTCAACCAGCTTCAGCAGGTGCTCGTAACGCTCCTTAGCAGCAGCCTCGTTCTTAGCGAACAGCTCGGTTGCGCGCTCGGGGAACTCACGGGTCAGACGGCTGTAGCGAGCCTCGTTCATCAGGAACTCCTGATAGCCATCCTTGGGAGCCTTG